>CAZMCE010000019.1:0-7347 GCA_964564855.1 uncultured Thermosphaera sp.
GAAGTCCCTAGAGGGCAAACCAACACATCCCAAAACACCACAAAACACCCTCTAGGGGCAAACGGCTAAAGTAATTAAAGCTAAACGTGAAGTTGAGATAAGTAAAAGAGTCTATAGGAGCTGTAAGAATGTTGACAAAAAATTGATTAAACCTGATAGCCCTGGCAAAAATGTTAAAAAATAACTTAAATGAATTTTAGGTGTGGTTTAGGTGAGGTTAGTAGTTTATGGTGTTTAACGCTATCGATCCTAACCCTGAATACATCGTGATCAGCGTAACTCCGGACTTAGCTTTAGATGTAGGTTATACATATGCTGGGGGTTTAGGTGTTCTTGAGGGTGATAAATTTTATGCTGCAGCTACTTTAGGTTTAAGATATACTACGTTCTGCTTATACTATGATCAAGGCTATGTAAGTTACGATTTTGATAGTAATGATAATCCAATACCTAAGCCTCAACCACAGCCTGAAGAATTTATCAAATCATTAAAGAGTGAAGGAGTATTTAAGATTAAGTTAAGGAATGAAGACGTGAGTGTAGAGGCATTAAACTATACCTACAGGAGTGCTAAGGCAATATTCTTTAAACCAATATCACCTCAGTGGGCTTCACAACTCACTAAGAGGTTGTATATTGAAGATAGTATCGAGGAGAAATTTTACAAATACACATTACTAGCTAAAAGTGTTGCAGAGTATATTAGGGGTTACTTAACAGCATACGACATAGCATTCATAGATCTTCAGGAAGCGTACACAGCATTCCTCCCATTAATACTTAAGATACCTGGTAAGTACAGATTAGTGATCCATACAGCAGGTATCTGGGGTCATCCAAGCTTTCCGCGAAACCTAATACACTCCGAGTATGGGTATAAATTAATACCTCCTGAAGTAATACTAACCGATATAGGTTTAGCGGCTTCATCACAAGCATTTGCAGTCTCAGCAAAACACTTAGACATACTCTTAAAGATATTTCCACACTTTAGTGAGAAACTGACTTATATAACTAATGGTGTTAATCTCGAGAGGTGGATGCATCCAACATTAAAGAAACTATACGAGTCACATAGACTAACACTAGATACGCTACCTATGTTTAAGGAGGAGGTTAAGAAAGAGTTAGAGGAATTCTTAAGGAAACTTAAAGACATATCGTTAGAGAATAGAATTGTAGTTTATTGGGGTAGGAGATTAGTTGAGTATAAGAGACCCTCATTCATTATAAGATTAATTAATGAATTAGATAGGAAGGATATTATTTACATACTAAGTGGTAAAGCACATCCTCACGATAGTTATGGTTTAAGTATTATGAAGGAGTTTATGAAGTTACATAGAGAGAGAGAAAATGTCATTTACATACCAGAACATAGTGTTGATATTGTTAAGAAGGTCATTCCAGGTGTTGATATACTAATCTTCACGCCATTTTCAGGTTGGGAGGCTTGTGGTACTAGTTATATGAAAGCTGCAATTAACGCTGTTCCAACAATTGCTTCTAGGGATGGAGGAGCACTAGAACTCATAGTACATGGTGTTAATGGGTGGTTCTTTGGCGAGGATATTAGAGAACCCATAGATTACTCAGGACTAGAAGCTCATAAAATTAACGAGAGAGAGTATCAGGAATTTAAAGCTATATTTCTGAAAGCCATAAGTACTATTAACATTAATCCTGAAGAATATTTTAGAGTAGCTCTATCAGCTCTAAGATCATTCATACCTAAGGTGTCTATGATTAGAGTTTTAAGAGATTACTATCCACAATTGATTAGATTACCCACTATTTAATAATCCTAAAATTCTAAGTTCAAGAATAGTTAGTGCTGTGTTAAGTATACAGTAGGCGTTAATTCTTGATCTATATGGTGAGAAATACTTGTGAACTTCGCCTGTAGGACCACTTTTATGAGAGATATAATAATAGTGATCACTAGTACTTAAACGTCTCCAAATTTCTAACACGTCTCTATCACCCAGTTCATTAATTACTCTCCATAGAGATTTATGTCTATTGAAAACACTCACCTGTTCTTCACAACCTAACCATGCTGTGAGGTCTTTTTCGACATCAGCCCAACTAATGGTATTTTCTGGTGGAACCGTGTATGTGCCTACAGGTTTAAACATTTTAGTAGTTTCCGAAGCTGTTAATGCCTCAACACTATTCTTAGCCATAAAGATTATTAAGTGTTTTAAGAACTCGAGAACTCCTGATTCAATACTGTGATGCTCACCAAACGTTTCATAATCCATGGCTATTACTATTAAATCACCCGGTGACTTCATAATCCAGTCTAAGTATTTATCGGCGAAGAGCGGGTATTGATCCCAGGACTTATCAGTAAACCTAAATGCTACATCATCGCTGAGCCTATAATTCCTTAAAAGTAAGTATGTGTTTAATGCAGGTGGTGAGTACACGTAATTAGGACTTCTACCTTTAAGAACTCTTTCAACACCTTCAGTAAATACTACTTTAAACCCTAAACTATCTACAATATTAGCTATAGTGTCATTGTAGATCATCTCGGTATTTACAAAGGCCAGAGGTCTCACATCAAATAGCTCCTTAATTAAGTTTACCTGAAGATTTACTTGGGCTATGAATTCCCTAGGATCTTCATATATAGATGTTAGACTGTGATAGTAAGGCTCAACAACTATCTCAGCTAATTCAAGCCTTACTAAATCCTTAAATAACTCAAGGACCTCAGGTGTAAAAGTCATGAGCTGCTCAAGGAGTATACCTGATAAGCTTAGGTTAATTTTAATAGAATCTTTAAACATTTTTAAAGTCTCAATAAGTACCTTGGTAGCTGGAATATAGCATCTATTACTTACTTTCCTAATAATTGTAGAGTTGAGATCTTCGTCGAATAGTAACTTTTTTAATTCTCTGCACTCGGAACTACTAAACAGACCTTTAATTAGACCGGATCTCAGTCTATATGGCTGATGTACTTCGAATAATATGACTACGTACTTAACCATATTAGATCCCATTAAGAAATGCGGGTGTTTTTAATAGTCGATGAGCTTTTAATAACTTTATTAGGCCATATCTTAGAATTAATTATTCTAACATTGTCTTCTATAACTACATTATTACCTATAATGCTATCTTCTATGACTACATTATTACCTATCCTTACATGCCTACCAACTATACTGTTAGCTATTTTACTCTTACTTCCTGCAAAGCACCTATCCATAATTATTGAGTTCTCAATAACAACATCATCATCTACTATAGTGTAATGATCTATAACTGAATTAACTATCCTAACGTTATTACCTAAGAAGACATGCCTACCTAACAGTATATCACCTTCTAAAGTTATAGCACCACTATTTAGCTTATCGACTATCTTCTTATGTAACATTCTAGAAAGTTGAGTTTTTCCCATAAACCTGATTCCACGGTATATGTAGTCTACTTCTAATTCTTCGGGACTTAACACCTTAAGTAAATAGAACACTGCTTCCTTATAAGACTCGGGAGTGCCTATATCAAACCAGTAACCCCTATATACATAGCCATAAACACCATAATTACATTCTATTAATTTAGGTATTACATGTTTACCGAAGTCTAATTCTCCACGCTTAAATAACTCTTTGCCAACACCATACTCAAAAAACTCTCTAAATTGCGGTGATAATACATATATACCAGTATTCACTAATTTTGAAGGTGCTTCTAAAGGACTAGGTTTCTCGATAAATCTCTTAATCTTAAAGTTATTGTCCAACTCAGCAACACCATAGTGTCTTAGCTTCTCCACATCCCCAATCTCTTTTAAAACTATAGTCATGTAAGCATTTCTCGTACTATGATAATTCCATAGATCATTTAAATTTATGTCAAAAACATTATCACACTGAACAACTAGTATAGGGTCACGTATATCGTAATAATCCATTATTATTTTAACAGACTCAGCATTGCCTCTAGACTCTATATTAGGTTGATACCTAATTCTAACCTCCTCAAGTTTAAGTCCTAGCCTATGTGTAATATGCTCACCACTACCAAGATGATCAAATAACCCTACATAATTAATAAACCCGCTAACCCCTAGGTAGAACTCTCTAATACCTTGCTTAGCTAGTTTAAATATGATTAAATCTATTAATGGTCTATTTAAGAATCTAACCATAGCTTTTGAGGTATCTACAGTTAATGGATATAATCTAGTGCCTAAGCCTCCTACAGGTATAATAACCTTTGAGAGCAGGGATTGTGCGGGAATTAAATATCCCTAAGTAAATATGCACTTTAAGGGTTTATTATATCGAGATATAATATTAGTCTCTGCTTGTAAACACTCTAACACTCTCCACTATTCTGGTGAGTTTGTGACTCAAGTATGGTTACTTACATTTGAACTAGATAGTTTTGCTAGAGTTGGTGGGTTAGGTAGGGCTGTAAGCCTGTTTGCTAAAGTACTTTCTAAGAAGGGTTTTAACGTCTTAGTTTTCATACCTTCTCACGGCAGGCATCTCTCAGAAAAGTATAGGAGGAAATACAGCTTAAAAGTAATTGAGGGCTTCGTGGTTAGAGGTTTTAGGAGGGGTATTGACGGTAACTTATATCCTTACTACATAGGGGCTGAAGAGGGCTTCGTGGATAATGTGAGATTTATAATGTTTAAAGGGCTAGACTATGAGACTGGTAGGTTTTTAGATTCGTGGAATATTTATGAGAATTTACCTGAAAAAGTATGTTTATATACCAGGGCTTTAAAACATTGGATCGAATTTACTAAGGAATTACCAGATATTATACATTCTAATGACTGGACCTCAGGTCTAGCAGGTGTTCTACTTAGAATTTACTTAGAGAAGATTGGTTATAGAGTACCTCATGTACACTCAATACATTTAATTTCATCACCTTCATTTCCATGGCATTATGCATCCGAAGAGTGGTGTGGTATTCTAAATACCCCACATAAGGTATGGGTTGGATATAGACACGAACCACGTATAACTCAAGAAGTCTGGGACTCAGTACATGGTAATGTAGATGCTTTTGTAATACTTGAAGCTGATGCTGTATCAAGTAATAGTTATGGGTATTTAAGGGAAGTACTTAGTAGGTTTGGTACGTGGTTAGAACCTAAGACATGTGTCACATACAATGTAACTGATTGGAGTATTACTGAGGTTGAGAAACTAGCTATTAAGTACTTTGGGAGTAAGTCCAGAATTCATGTTAGAAAGTGCATAGTAGATTTCTTCAATAGATTTGAAGGTGCTAAATATGGTGAATTACGTAATGTAGATAAACTCATAGTAACTTCTGGTAGGTTAACGTGGCAAAAAGGGTTCGATATTCTAATAAGGGCGTTAGACTATATCGATAGTAGTGTGGGCCTAATAATTAATGGTATTAGTGTTGATGATAGAGGTTTTGAAGAACTTATTAGTAGGTTGGTGAGTGAGAAGTGGGGCAGGGTCTTAGTAACATATTCACAAATACCCGAAGATATACTTAAATTAACGGTATATGCAGCTAATGTCTATGTAGTTCCATCGAGGTATGAGCCTTTTGGTTTAGTATCTATTGAGGCTCAAGCGCTGGGTACTCCTGTAGTAGTCTCTAATGTAGGTGGTTTGCCTGAAACTGTACTAGATATTAGGTATAGTGTTGAGGGTAGTGGGACTTTAGTATCTATAGATGATTTATGGGGTTTAGCTAGTGCTGTAGAGTCTATAGTATTTGTTACCGAAGCTAAAGACGCATCACGCCCCGAGTTAATACATAGGATTAAGGTTAAGTGGATTAAGGATCTACTGCTAAGAAATCCAAACTTAGACCTTAGGTTAAATGCTATTAGATGGGTAGATAAGAGATTTAGAATTGATAATTTATCTGAAATGTTACTTAATTGTTATGAGAAAGCTAGGCTATATTCTTACTACAGTACACTTTAATGGGGCTTAATATGAAGTTACCTATCTATAAGTTTAAACCTGCATCTGGGGCTGAGTGGGGTTCTGGAGGCATCTTCGGTTTAAAATACCATATGGGAGTACTATACTTTACATTATCATTTGACGCTAAGGCATACTTCTTCAGAGATAATACTTTTAGAAAGTATAATTTTGAGCTGGTAGGTCCTGAACCTAGGTCTGGAGGTGATACATATAACGCTGTTGAGGCTGTAGATAATAAGATATTCTTTGGTGGATGGGTTCATAGTCCGGTAAGATATAAGGTTATGGATAAATTCTTAACTATAGACTTCTCTAATAAGTACTCACACCTACATCAATATGATGTTTATGAAGATGAAGTAACCTTGCTATGGAAGGAAAGTGCTGGGTTAGAGAATGAGTGGGTTGGCGAGATCTCATCAATAGTTTACGATCCACTAAACAATGGACTACTAATTTCTAGAGCTGATGGTAATAGGTCCTTAGGCGTCTTTAGATTTAATCTAGGAGAGAGAAAGATGGAGTTCATAAGTGATAAGCCAAGCCTTAAAGGTTCTATAATGAGTGATTTAGCGTGTTTTGACATATCAATAGGCATTAACGGTATTTACGGCATTCAATGCTTAGACTTAGTAAGGAATTCATGGAGTTTTAAATGGTTTTTAGAGGATTTAAAGGATATATCAGTTGATGGTGAAGGTGTTTTAAGACCTATACAAGTAGGTTCTATAGCTTCAGCTTACGGCAGGTTATTTGTCTTTGTTAGAGGTGGTGTAATTATTTGGGATCCTTCAGAAAAAGCGGGTGATGACTTATACTTCATAAGACTCTACGACTTCTGTAGAAAGGATTATGGACCTATAAGGACTAATCACGTAGTAGTTGGTGGTGGTATAATAATGCCTTTCAATGCATATTCACATGGTACTTTAAAAATTTTTACCGATGATCTTAGGTTAACTGCTAAGAACATTAACTATATACCGACAAGTAGTAACTTATTATATATAACACCACCTAATATTAGGGTATTAACATCGTTAGGTGCTCGTATAACTTCAGTAGAGCATATAGGTAGTGAGCTAGTATTAGGTACTAATACTATGCCTAATCTAGGCATATACGATGTCACACCATTTGATGTTGGTGAGAGGGAGTTACTATTCTTAAGCATAGATACATTACTAGCTTCAAATCCACCACTAAATACTATAAAGGTGTTAGGTAGTATTGTAGGTAATAATGCTTGGGGTGGAATACCACTTAGTAATTACAGGAAGGCCTTATTACATGTAAAAGCATCTAAAGATAATAAACTTAAGGTTTACGAGTATGATATAGGTCTACCACCATCACTACATAACGTTGATGTTATTGATATTAAAGTAGGTAG
>CAZMCE010000019.1:7447-19641 GCA_964564855.1 uncultured Thermosphaera sp.
TATGAGTCTTCATAGTACTCTAAAGAGTTTAGACTAGCTATTAGAGTAAAGAGTATTGAGACTACTGAGATATGCTCAGTATAGATAGTGTAAGTTATAACTTACTTAAGACCCTCTGGGAGAGTGATATAGTTTACTACTTATCTAATAGGAAGTGAAAAATATAACCTTAACTCTAAGTGCACGATCACATATATGTGGTGAAGATCAAAAGATAGAGTTAAGAAGATGGAAAAAGGTATTAGTTTCAACTAAGAGCATGGCTAACCACGTGTTGACCGTTACATGAATCCATAATTTAATGAGGAGGTGTAGTAAGGGACTATTATTGAAAGATGAATCTGTCTGATTAAAATCAGTTTTATCTTTGGAGTATTAAGATTATATAAAGGTTAAGTTAGTAATACCTTAGAAAGATTATAACTATTTCTCTTGCCTCCTCATAGATTAGTGGGAGAAATGTATTTATTAATCCAAGGATATATAGATACTGGAGGTATTCATGCCTGAATTGAGATCTGGACTTGTGTTCGCAGCAGGCTATGCTGATAAGTTAAGAAGAACTATCTTTGCACAGTTAAGAGAACAGGTTAAAAAAGATAAAGAACTCGCTAAGCAAGTAGCTTTATACATTGGGAGACTAAATAGAGCTCTTTACACGTTACTTGTAGAGGAGTTAAAAGTAGAGAAATTCGACGTGGTGAGAATTACTATAAGCTACGAATTAGATGAGATAAATAAGGCTATTGTGTGGAAGTGGGATACTTTAAAAGTAGAAGTTTATAAAAGAGTTCCCCCTGAAACCTATGAAGAAGCCTTAAAAAAATTCGTGGTGAGAGCGCCTACACTAGCAGTTGAAGTTGTAAAATACACTGTGAGTAAAATTGGAGAGACGTTTGATGGCGACCTAATATACTCTATTAAAATAAATGAGAAAGAAGTGGGTGTGGTCGAAGTCCTACCAGTAGACGACATTGTAGTATTGAAAAAAGCTGCCGTAATAGAACCAGTAACGGCTGTTTTTGAAAAAGCAAAAATAGGGTTAGAAGGTAGATCTCTTGAAGATGCTCTAGTAGAGCAGTTAAGCAAGATAATGGAAATAGCTCGACACGTAGATACTAGTGAGGCACTACAAGTTATCAATGCTATTAGAGGAAGACTACAAATAGCTCCACTTGAAAAACCAGTAGAAATTGAGGAGACAGAATAATACTAAAATCCTAATTACTTTTTTTACTTTACTTAAAATCATCTTCTTCAAAGAATATTTTGTTTTAGAGTGAGTGAGTCTTATAATTCCTCAATTAATATAAAGAATTCTTCTCTCCCAAAGCTATCTCTAGCTTGAGGATTCACAGTGATACTCGGTGGTAAATATAATGTTGAAGTATTAGAAATACATGCAGAGTTATTCAAGGGTATATATTCACATGAAATCCCCCCTATATTTTACAGTGGATAAGGGGTGGGAGGAAAAGTTTATAAGTTTCCAGGGGAGGATTTTTTGTAGGGGATGATTATGGAGGTGCAAGTAGTTAAAAAAGTCGTGGGTAAGCATGTTTACGGTGAACTTTATGGATGTGACCCCGTACTATTAATGAGTGAAGAGTATCTTGTAGAAGTAGTTAAAGAAGCTGTAAGAATAGGTGGATTTACGCTTCTCGATGTTAGAGCTTGGAGAATACTACCAGGAATTAGCGTGATCGCAATTATACTTGAAAGCCATATAGCCATACACACATGGCCTGAACATAAATTTGCAACAGTTGATGTGTATACATGTGGTATTAAAGGAGACCCTTTCAAGGCATTTAGCTACATAGTTGAAAAACTAGGTGCAAAAAAATACACTATGAAATTTACTTCTAGAGATTATGAAGAACCAGGTTAGAAATATAACTTAATTTATAATTGAAAGCTCGATTGCTAGGTTGAAATGAGGATAAAAATATAGTCCTAAATAAATATAAAATGTGAACAACTAAAAAAGAGCTATTTTGCTCTTAAAAAAATAAAAAGGACACGGTTTTCTACACAGCTCTCTAAGTAAATTGTAAAAACTGGGTAATATCTATTAAGATGTTGAAGGTTATGTATTAATGCAGAAAGACGTCATAGTTGTAGGAGCAGGGCCAGCAGGTCTCTTGCTGGCTTCTAGTATTAGAAATCTTGATGTTGTTGTTTTTGAAGAACACTCTAGAGTGGGTTTTCCTAAGCATTGTGCAGGTATTGTTGGGTGTGAAACAGCTGAGATGATTACAAGCACTATCTCTCCAAAAATAATTGATTACAAATACAGGGACATATTGTTCAAAACTCCAAACTACACAGTTAGGCTTGTATTTAAGCGAGAAGCGGCTTTTCACGTAAATAGACCGCTCCTAGAAGAAGCCTTAGCTTCGAGAGTAGAAGCTCTAGGACATAGAATAGTACTTAATACGAGAGCGCGTCCTCTAACACTAGGGAAGATTCTAGCTCGTGGAGATGTCTTTAAATATAAATACCTTATAGTAGCAGACGGCGCAAATAGCTTATTTAGGAGAATACTAATTAACGAGAAACAATGTTTCTTAACAGGTCTGCAATTACGAGTTAAAGTAAGAGGATTAGATAACGACACACTCTACATCATTTATACTACTGGTTTACCCGAGTTCTTTGCGTGGATTATACCACTCGAAGACGAGGCATTAATAGGTGCAGCTTCACGCGATCCCGTGCGAGCTCAGAGAACTCTACAATATGTGCAGAGACACTTGAAAATATCTGTAGAGAATATTTATGAGAAATTTGGAGGACTTCTGCCACTACATAAGCCATTAAAAAATCCTGTGCTCAGCGGGCAAGTAGTGTTTCATGGTGATAGTGTCCCATTAGTTAAACCATATACTAGTGGGGGGCTCTACTACATTTTCAAGTTAACACCTATACTAGCCCGATATTTAGAGGAGTATAAACTCGAAGATTACAATACATTATATACAAAACTCTTCTACGCTAAAACTACACTGGAAAGGATTAGTGTGGAGTTTTTAAGGAATTCAAAACGATATTATTTGCCTGTCAAAGTCATAAATTGGTTAAAGATGTTAGGTCTCCTACAGAGAAAAGATTTTGACAATCACTACACATTACTGTTAAAACTAGTAGGAACAATTCCTATAATAGGCGTACTTGCTCTTTCAGATATTTTTAAAACACTTTACAATGTTCTCAGCTAAGACATGGAGTGAACGAGTAACCTCACTAGAAACCTCTAATCCAACTTCTAAATTTCTTGGATAAATACCAATAACATATATTTCTCGGAGAGAGGAAAGATCTCTAATGGCATTTAATAGGAGTCCTAGTGGAATGCTATGCGTTGTTAATAAGTATGTACTGTCAAGTGACTCTATATTATTGAGAAAAATAACTTCGCCAGGATGACCTCCGTTAAAAATAGCAGTATCTATAACTACGAGTTTTTCAGGGCTTTTTTCAACTACGATGTCTACGCAGTTTTCAAGCCCATATTCGCACTTAACACAATCTACTCCATTTTGATTTAGAATATCACAGAGGATTAAGCCGGCTTGATCGTCACTTCTGAGAGGAGAGCCGACGCCTACTATTAAAAAATTTCCCTTAAAAATATTGCAGGGTATCAATTAGAATATGCTACCTCGGTGCATTACTAGCTCTTCTCAATAAATCTTCCCACACAGAGTCTACATATTCTTGTATTTGCTTTACTAACCCTTTATTTTCAGGTCTTAATAAATGTCTAAATCTCGCCTGGATCTCTAGGAACTTCTCTATAGGCTGTTTTAGTGCCGGGTTCCTTGCAATAACAAGACTTCTATCTGTTAACAAATAACCTGTTTCAGGCATCCACTCCCACAGCGGGAAGTAACACGTATCAACAGCTCTTCTCAGAACTTCCACTGAGAGTGCCTCTTCTACCCTCCAACCTCTATTACAACTAGATAAGGCATGTATAAAGGCAGGTCCATTAACCTCCAAGCCTTTTCTAACTTTCTTTATGAAGTCTAACCAGTGGGCTGGTGTGCCAGTAGCCACATAGGGTATTTTATGGGCAACCATTATCTCAGCTATGGGCTTCTTGTGCTGTGGTTTACCGGGAAGTACTCTGCCTACTGGAGTTGTTGTTGTCCACGCGAATTTAGGTGTTCCACCAGACCTCTGTATACCAGTGTTCATATAGGCCTCGTTATCGTACAGTATGTAGAGAACGTCATCACCTCTCTCAGCCATGCCGCTTAGAGCCTGAAATCCTATATCGTATGTTCCTCCATCGCCGGCGAACACGACAATATCTATATGGTCATATTTTAGTCTCCCAGTCTTCTTTAGCGCATTTACTGCAGCGTAAATACCACTCGCTGTGGCAGCAGCGTTTTCAAAAGCATTGTGTATCCAGGGTACTGCCCAGCTTGTCCACGGATATATAGTAGTAGATACCTCTAAGCACCCGGTAGGTGAAATAACTATTGTAGGTCCTCTGAAAGCAAAGCTTGCTAATTTTACTACTAATGGTGCAGTACAACCAGCACACATCCTGTGTCCAGGTAGCAGTGCACTAGTTCTCTGCTCTGCTAACTGCCTTAAATTAAATATTAAAGGACGTGTTTCCCGAGTATCAGGCTCAAAGAGCCAGAGTTTATATTGTGGAGTAGTTTTTAAACCTCCAGAACTCACTACTCCCTCACCCCTAAATACCTCGTTAGTCTCTCTTCAGGTACAAAACCCTTCTGTAAATCCTCGCTAAGCTCTTCTACTAGTTTAAATACGAGGGGCGGAGATAAATCTCTCCCGCCTAATCCATAAATATAATTAATAACTATAGGTCTCTCTTTCTCCGTGTAGAGACTTGAAATTACATCTAAGTACAGTGCACCCATACTACCAGGACTCACAGCTCTATCTAGCACAGCAACTAATTTCACATCTTTAAGTAGCTTAGCTATAGTCTTACGCGGAAATGGTCTAAATGATCGTACCCTTAAAACTCCGACTTTTACGCCTCTCTCTCTAAACTTCTTTACAACGCTTCTAACAGTACTCGCACTACTCCCCATGATCACGATCACTATATCAGCATCGTCCACTGCGTAGGCATCTACGAGTCCATCACCATATCTTCTCCCAGTCAACTTATACCACTCTTCATTAACCTCCACTATAACCTTCTCAGCGTGCTTCATAGTTTCAACTTGTTGTGTCTTAATTTCGAAGTAATAGTCGTAAAACGCCAACATACCCATACTCAGTGGCTTAGCAGGATTTAACGTGTACTCTACTTCCTCGTCAAAGTAGTCTACCTTAACCTTGATGGGCTTTCTGGGCCCGCCTAGAAACTCGTAGACAGCCTCATCTGGTAAGACGTAGAGGTTCTCCATTGTGTGGCTCAAGAAGAACCCGTCTAAGTGTACAGATACAGGTAATTGTATTTCGGGGTGCTCGGCTATTTTAAAAGCCTGTATTGTTGTGTCATAAGCTTCTTGTACATTTTCAACAAATAACATTATCCACCCTGAATCTCTCATTAAATAGGCATCGCTGTGATCGCCATGAATGTTTATAGGTGCTGAGAGAGCTCTATTCGTCACAGCCATCACTATTGGTAATCTGAGTCCTGAGGCAATGTAAAGAGTTTCAACCATTAACGCTAACCCCTGGCTACAAGTAGATGTAAAAGCTCGAGCTCCAGCAGCCGCAGCGCCAATACAGGCACTCATAGCAGAATGCTCTGACTCTACAGGTATAAATTCTGTGTGTACCTCTCCATTAGCAACAAACTCGGAAAATTTCTCAACGATAATTGTCTGTGGAGTTATAGGGTATGCTGCGACTACATCAACATAGCTTTGTTTAGTAGCATATGCAACCGCCTCATCTCCATTGAGCAACATCAATATTTGTTTTTCCCTGGGATATCTAGGTGTAAGCTCAAGTGCACTCACACTCATTCACCTCCAGACTCAGGAACCATTGATATCGCCTTTACAGGGCACTCATGTGCACATATACCACAACCCTTACAGTAGTCGTAGTCTACTTCGACTTTTACGCCATCCCACATTATAGCCGGCTCAGGACAGAATAACCAACATATAAGGCACTTAGTGCATTTATTCTGATCTATTATAGGTCTTAGAGCTCTCCATTCTCCGGTCTTAATTTCTGTTGATAACTTAAACCCCAAGCCCCCTATGGGTATTTCTCTCCACGATTTAAGACTCATAGACTACACCTCTATAGTTTCTTCCATTGCACGTTTAACCAGTACAATGTTCTTTTCAGCTAAGGGTCCACTAAACCTCTCTCTAATAGCCTTTTCAACATTTTCAAGCTTTACTACGTAGTCAAGTTTAAGTAAACCCCCTATCATGGCTGTGTTCGTGGCTCTAATTCTAAGTATTTCAAGTGCTAATTTAGACGCTGGTACTAGTAGTACTCTGTAATCTCCGCGCTTAATACCTAGCTTTTCGAAAACAAAGCTCACATCACCAGCGTAGTTTGATACTATTACTCCTCCGGGTTTAAGTCCCTCTACAATTTTCGGTGAGAGAAGCGTGTAGTCTAGTATAACAATGATGTCAGGCTCATAGATCATGCTATGAACTTCTATAGGCTCATCACTTATACGTGTAAAGCTCAGAACAGGCGCTCCAGATCTTTCCGGTCCAAAAGCTGGAAAACTCTGAACATATTTACCTCCATATGCAGCAGCTACAGCCACTAGATTACTAGCGGTCCACACGCCCTGACCTCCTCTACCATGCCATCTAATTTCAATTAACACCACAAAATACACCTTTTTAATCAAACTAAGTATAGCATTTTAAACTTTTTATGGCTGCAACTATGAGACTCATTAATCGCAGCGAGAACAGCTGATTTCGCGGCGAGAAGGTTAATATTGGGAGGAGGCAATATCGACCAACATAAAAGCCTAGAAAGTATCAAGGTGACTTGAATATTTAAAGTAAAACAAAGTAAAACGAGGAACACTATGATAAACATATATTAAACTACAGTCAGATCAAGATAATATTTATTGAAAGAGTTAGTTTCTTAAAAAATACTTAAATGGTATATAGAATATATACTTTTATATGTTTATAGTATTTATATTTACTTCTGCTATATAGTATTTTAATGGTGTTTAAGTTGAATAACTATGGTAAAATCCCGCAGTTAATTTCAAGAGAATACGGCAAATTCAGGGTTACTATAATAGTAGATAGATGCAAGGAGTGTGGTTTGTGTATAGCAATATGTCCAGTAAAAGTGCTCGTGAAATCTAGTGCTGAGAATAAATATGGTTACCATCCGCCTGAGCCCTTAAATATAGAGAAGTGTATTGGCTGTAGGCTCTGTGAATATAATTGTCCAGATTTTGCAATATTTGTTGAGAAGGTGGTGTAGTTGAAAAAGACATTTGCTTCTGGCAATATTGCCATAGCTGAGGGAGCTATAACAGCGGGATTAAAATTCTATGCTGGATATCCAATAACTCCTAGTTCCGAGATCATGGAGTATCTTGCTGAAAAATTGCCCAAATTAAATGGAGTTGTTGTTCAAATGGAGGATGAAATAGCTTCAATAAATGCAGCTATAGGGGCTTCATGGACTGGTGTTAAATCTATGACAGCGACATCGGGCCCTGGATTCTCGCTGATGGCTGAGGCTATTGGATTAGCAGTTATAACAGAGACGCCGCTCGTTATAGTTGACGTCATGAGAGCAGGTCCAAGTACAGGAGTGCCTACAAAGACATCTCAGTCAGACGTATTACAGGCAAGGTGGCTTGCACATGGTGACTACATAGTTCCTTGTTACGCTCCGTGGAGTGTTCAGGAGGCATACGATCTCACGTTAAAGGCGTTTAACACAGCTGAGCTCCTAAGAACACCTGTTATTGTTTTGAGTGATGCTGTGATAGCTCACTTATGGGAGCCGCTTACAATTTATGATCAGGGTGAAGTAGACATTGTTGACAGGAAAATACCTAGGGGTGTTGAAAGAGCTTTACCCTATAAACCAGATCCAGATCTAGTACCGCCGATGCCCATATTCGGTAAAGGTTTCAAGACTATTGTAGAGTCTCTTATTCACGATGAGAGAGGCTATTACGCACCACATGAAGATAGCTATAGGGCTTTAATAACTCGTTTAAACTTAAAAATTCTCAAGAGGCTGAATTACATATTTGACTATGAGATTTATAATTGTACTAGTGAGTGCGACTACATGTTACTATCCTATGGCTCTACAGCTAGAGTTACATATATAGCTATGTTAGAGCTACGTAGGCGTGGTTACAATGTATGTATGTTGAGGTTAAAGACGCTGTGGCCTCTTGATCGGGAGAGGCTCGTTAGTTCATGTGGAGCTAGAAAAATAGTAGTTGTTGAGAATAATACAGGGAAAATTTATATGGATGTTGACAGGATATTTAAAGATCGAGAGGTATATTCTGCACCTGTATTAGGCTTGGAATTACCCTCGTTGAGAGAAGTTCTCGAGGTAGTTAGTTTATGGTTGTAGAAGCGATTAATGTACATCCACTTGATAAGCACTTAAGACTCGATAGAATACCTACACTCTACTGCCCAGGTTGCGGTATTGGCATAGCACTAGGAGCTATATTAAGAGCTCTCGATAGGAGAATTAGTGAGGGACTCATAGATCCTAATAGAGTAGTCTGGGTTGGAGGTATAGGATGTAGTGCTAGGGCTGTGTTTTATGTGAAATTTGACGCTGCACATATACTACATGGTAGAGCTATAGCCTTTGCTACTGGTGTAGTACTGGCGAATCCAGAGCTCTTAGCTATAGTTGTTGGTGGTGATGGTGATATTGCAGGAATAGGAGGTAATCACCTCATTCACGCTGCGCGGAGAAATATGGACATGATTGTAGTGATGATCACTAATTTCGTGTATGCTATGACAGGTGGACAAGTTGCGCCTACAACACCTAGAGGAGTCAAAACAACTACAACGCCAAAGGGTAATCCAGAGCTACCATTGAATGCTGTGAAGCTTGTACTATCGCTAAATGCTAATTATGTAGCTAGAGCTAGTGTTACAACACCACATTACATTGAAAGCTTCTTCTATAAGGCTCTAGGAATGAAGGGATTTAGATTTATAGAGGTAATAAGCACATGCCCAGAAATCTACGGCAGGCACATTGGGCTGAGAGATCCCGTTGAAATGTATAATGAATTAAAGAAAAGAGTAAAGTATAGGTCTAAGCCAAGTATTGAGGATGCTGATATAGACTGGGAGAGGGGCGTAGTAATAGGAGAGTTCTTAGAGCGTAATAACCCCTCATACCTAGAATTACTAAGAGAGGTGTATAGTAGGTGAAGTGGGAGGTTTTAGTTGTAGGGCGTGGGGGTCAAGGGATCTTATTGCTAGGTAGAGTTATAGGGCTTGCTACTACTAAGTATGCTAATTACTATGCCGCGTTAACAGAGAGTTACGCCTCTGAAACACGCGGTGGAGAGAGCAGAGTAGACATTATAATCTCAACTACCCCAGAAGAAGCTAAACATGTTAGGGTAGAGAGTGCTGATATAGCAGTATTCATGTATCCCTTTAACATTAATAAGTACAAATCTCTATTGAATAAAAACACTCTAGTTATTGTTGACTCAGAGTACGTAGACGTAGATCTCTTCAGGGACTATAGATTAGTAGCTCATAAGTTTAGCGAAATAGCCGAGAAGAATATCGGAACCCGAAGAGTAGCTAACATGGTTATTTTGGGTAAGCTACTACGTGAGATAGAGTTACTCAAAGTAGAGCACGTGAAATTAGCACTAAAAGAACTAGTACCGCTAAATTGGCTTGAACAAAACATTAAAGCAGTAGAACTAGGATACAACCTTTAACTGAACATTAAAGGAAATAAAACCTAGAAATAACTATGATTAGTATGAAGGGCCGGTAGCTCAGCTGGAAGAGCGCCGCCCTCGCACGGCGGAGGTCCCGGGTTCAAGTCCCGGCCGGTCCACTGCTCAGCATTATCTCCTGCATTTCTATGCTATGTACGAACTCCCCACTGGTAGTATTTCGAAGGATCCATCTCTATAAATGACTACTTTGATCTCTCTGTCTAGAATGGGTCTTTTGACGCCGACCTTGTAGCGGAGTTGCGAGTATATGTATGTGAAGTCTCCCTTAAGTTTAATATTCGCTTCATCAGCTCTACGGAGAATTATAGCGGGGATTTCTGCGAGTTTAACGCCAGGTTTAATTATAAAAATTGACTCGGAATAAAGTTCACGGTAAATACCCAGAGTTTTCTCTGCAAGCTTTACTTTTTTCAAAGCTGATCTTTCTAGGACTGATACTGTTGTCCGCGAAACGCCGAGAATTCGTGCTATTTCTCTTTGAGTTAAGCCTTGAGCTCTTAGTTTCAATACATTATATTCCTTTTCTGTAAAGAAACCAAAGTACGATCTCTTAGACACACTCAGCACCTCGCAGGCTATGTAGACACTGCTGCTACATATATGAATAGTAGGGTTGTTTTTCACCCATTACTATTGGAACCCACTCATTAAAGCCAGAGACTATTGCTAGGTATGTGTTTATGAGTTTATAGAGAGTTTTTACGAAGTGCGGTTTACCGTATTTTTCGATCTCCTCATTAAATATCTCTATATTCGCCACGATCACCTGAGGATCGCTAATTACAGGTTTAACAGCAATTTTACAGTCAATACAAATAGTGAGAGCTTTTGAGAGAATAGTGTGAAGCAATCTAACTCTCTCACGTAAATCTAACTTCTCAAGTTCTCTTCTATGTTCAGGTGCAATTACAACACCAAGTACAAGCACAATCCTATCTCTCCTATCACTAGGACATATAATGGAGAACTTCACTCCCGGTGCACCTGGAGTTGAAACATTAAGCCCCCACATTATTCCTGAAATGCTCACATCTTCAAGCCTACTCACAATATAAGATTCCTCAATAAGCCACTTACTGATGAGATCTCTAATCTCCACTAATAGCACCTCACAAATAATCTTAATAGTAAATATAAATAAAAGCTATTATCGATTTAAGATTCTTTTCGCACGGTAATTCAGCTCAAAAGAAGTAATCGCTATAAAAACAGTAATTACTCTAAGTAGAAATTAGAGAGGAGAGTAGAAAAATACAAGAGGGAGTTAGTAGAGGTGAGTGTGTTGAGCGAGGAGCTTCCAGACACGTTAAAATTGAAACTACTAAAAAGAGCATTTCACCAGGTTTTAAAGGGGCGAGAAAGGCCCTTAGAGACTCTCGATGTGAATCTGGAGAAGTATGTCTATGCTAAATCTGATGAAAAAGCAGTAGAGCTATTAGGGAAAATAAAGTTAAAGTATCCTGAAATACACGACGAGCTCATTAGAGAACTGTATAATGCTTTAAAAAGCGGTAAAATAAGCTCAATAAATGGTACATTAATTTATAATATAATAAACATGTTAAATCTCGATGTGAAACCTGATATAAGAATAAAATTTATTAAGCACGGTAAAGAGGTTGATTTAAAAGATTACTTAGATTAATTGATTTGAGCAACACTTAGTTAGAATGAAAGATCTAGTAGAGTAAGATGAGATACTCCTGAACATGTAGAGAGCTAGCACCTCACTTACGAAATCTGCTGTAGAACCTGGATTAATGCCTCTCTCGTAGAGTTCCTTGTCAAATCCAAGAACACTGCTGATTCATTCAGTATTACAAGAACCTAGTACTAAGCACCTTGTTAAGAACCCTAGAGGCTTTTTTAGAGACAGTTTCAGCTACATTATGACCATGTTTTAAAAGTATAATAGTGTCCAGATTGCTTGAAAGTAGATATAAATATGTTTCTATAATAGACTTATTTAGTTCTCTATTCGCAGAGATCCTTACTCTGAAAAGCTTTTGACCTCTAAGCCACGTGAGAACTCATTTATAGCTTCACTAGCTACTATGTCAAACTTGGAGCTGTATAGTAAAACATCATATAAGCGATGTCTTCTCTCCACAAGTTTCTCTCTAAAAGCGGATCCCATACGTTAACGCATTTGTCTGTGTAATTGTCTGGCCTAATATAGCTGGGTGAAGCTAGTCTCACAGCCATATAGTAGTATATAGCATCGAGAATTGTAGTTGATAGTATTATGCTTTTTGAGTAC
>CAZMCE010000020.1:0-19293 GCA_964564855.1 uncultured Thermosphaera sp.
ATCCATAGATTTATTTAGTGGGGCCGCGGGGATTTGAACCCCGGGTCACGGGGGCCCAAGCCCCGCATCCTAGCCAGGCTAGACGACGGCCCCTATTAGGATTTAAGTATATTATCTCTTTTAAAACACTTCACTACTCTGAAAGATATTTAAGACTCTTGATTTGTAAAGTTGTATAGTTCTAGTTGTGAGTGGATCTAAACCTCTCAGCTCTGCTAGGAGAGTGCTTGTAAGCCCTCCTACTAAGCTACCATACAGTAGTTTCTCCAGGAGGTTCTCTCCTCGTAGTTCAACTCTGTAAAACGAATTTGTTAACTCACTATAAATACTCCTCATAAACTCTACTAGTTTATGGCCTGCGACGTCGCCTAGATCTACGATCTCGATGACACAGTAATCTCTATGTAAGGGTGCTTCGCAGCCAACAATATCATTGTGCATCCACTCGGGAGCTACATCGACTTTCACGTGCAACTTACTATTCTCGTTGAGTTCATTCTTAAATCTTAGAGCTAAGACATCCATAGGGGTGTGAGTAGCTACAACTACAAGCTTACCTGGAACAACACACTCGCTATAAAGCCACTTTGCGAGTTCATTTGAGAACTCAAAAACACTACTCTTAACCTCTTCAAGGAAGACAGCACTTTCTTCAGCTTCTCTAAGTGTTACAATACTATAACCACTAGTATCTAGTAAGCCTAGAACACTGTAGAGCATTAAGGGTAAAGAAGCCCTAGGTACAATTCCACCTGGAACCTCAACGTGGAGAACACCGCGCCTTCTAGCCTCCTCTCCCAGTATACCACCACTAGAAACAACAATAACTCTAAGCTTAGACATAACAGCTCTCTTAAAAGCTAGTAATGTTTCAAGCGTATTACCACTATAACTAATTAATAGAACTAAGCTATCTTTATCTACATAGCGAGGCAAAATATAAGACTTCACGACATATACCGGCAGAGGACCGCGCTCAGCGGCGAGTACTTGTAAGTAGTCACCAACAATACCACTACCACCCATACCTACAACTACAACTTCGTCAAAAACACCATCAACACGGTGAATACCCCACTTCTCTAACACACTCTTAATCATCTCAGGCCAAGACAAGTACACTTCTCTCAACAAGTTAAACACCCCCGACGAGTACACAAGTCTGACCTCCTCCCCCTCCTAAAAGGCGGGGCTTCAGGTATGTAATAATAGCTAAGAGCTTCCTATATTTAATCAGATATAGGAGTGGATATTTAATGAGTAGTGAGCTTTTCTGGCAGGTACTCGGTAATAGGTCTATTATAGTGTCAACGAGTGCAAATACGCTAGTTAGACTAGCAAACGTAGTGATATCAATGCTCACTCATAATGGGGTAAAAGTGTGTATAGTCGCTGAAACAACACAACTAGCTAGGTATCTCTCACTAGAGGTGTTAAATAAAGTAGAGTTCACAGATCCTGAAACAGCGTGCAAAGAGTGTACTTGCACAGTTTTTCTTGAAGTAACGCAACCAAAACTTCTACGCATATGTAAATCCAAGAACATATACGTATTTACAACTAAGCCGAAATCACCTCGTACACCAGGTTACACGAGGATCTATGTGAAGAGCATTACAAGTGGAGAGTATTCACTTATAGAGCCAAAAACAGGCGTGTACATGAGATTTACGTTTAGAGAGGGAGATATAGTTTTCCAGGAACAACTCAGCGGCATCTACAAGAAGGCTCTAGAAGTACTCATGAACTCTATGTCCGTGTATGGAGAGATCTCTATTAAAGATGCTATTAGAATAATGGTTCACGAACTCGGCGTTGAAAGAGGCTATGCGAGGAGAATTCTAGAGTGGCTGATGAGACACAGGTATATTAGAGTAGTAAAGGGGAAAATAACAATAGCTAGTGTTTAGAGAGCTCTTCGTCAAAGTACACTCTAATAACACTAAGTTTCTTTAAGACAACACTAACATACTCATCTACAACCCTACGTGAAACACCAAGACGCTCAGCACGAGCCAGTACGATATTCTCAACTATAGCGTATTTCTGAAACTTCTCATTAAGCTCTTTCCACGGCACTCCACTAAAGGCCCTTACAACCTCGTTATCCATGGGGAGAATGCCTTTAATCATCATAAATGAGAGTATAGGATATCCCACATAACCCCTATATAGTGTACCATTATCACTACTATAAGCCCTATACGTGCCTTCACCGCTCTCAACTAGTATGACCTTATACTCCCTCTCACCAGTACTAGACTTTACAAGAGCCTTATTCTCCGAGATCACCTTTACCCTGTTATCACCAATAGCTCCTGCAGCCTCTAAGATCTTAATTCTAGGTGGTTTAGAGAGGAGCTTCACGACTTAGCCACCACACTATTCCCGAGCTAGAACTATAAGTGGATTTTCAGATATAATTACACCAACACCTTCAACTCTTACCCCAATACCCAAATACTGAACTCTCCTAAAAGTCTCTTCACTTGTTTTTAAATAGAACTCTGAGTTAACACCGTCGAGTTCTCCGTGAACAAATAAGAGAACACCAAATCCCTCAACACTTTCAACACTAACAACTACACCAGAGTAAGTAACACTCTTATTCAAAAATACCACCATAATATACTTATCCATAGGATACTAATAAGGACATAGTTTGTGGATATACATAGTAGAGGATACTACGAGGACCAAAAACAATATTTTTAATGTAGTTTCATATATTAATATTATGAACTAGTAAGGTGAGTAGTGTGAGTAGTTCTAGTGAGACTAGAGAGCTTAGTACAGGTCTCATTATTGCCGGTGCATATGCTGATAAAGTTAGAAGAACGCTCTTTGCTCAACTAAGAGATCTAGTTAAGCAGGATAAAGAGTTTGCGAGAGAAGCTGCAAGAGCATCTGCAGAGCTAAATACAGTTCTCTACAATATACTGGTAGGAGAGTTAAAAGTAGATAAAGGAGATGTCGTCCGTATTAGAGTTAACTATAGAGTAGAACCTGAGAAGAGAATTACATGGCTCTACAACACGCTGAGAGTAGAGGCTTTTAAGAGAGTGCCTGATGAAAACATAGAGAGAGTAGTAAATAACATTATCTCCACGAGACTAGAACAGATCTTAGAGAGATTCAGAGCAGCCCCCAGAGAAGCTGAGAGAATAGTTAAAGAATTCGAAGTAACAGAGGAAGAAGCTGAGAGAGCAGTAAAACCACCTCCACCAATACCGCCAACACCAACTCCAACTGAAATTATCCCACCAACGATCTCACCAGCACAAATAGTAAGCGAAATAGCATCTATAGATATTATTGGAGAGACAGCTGAGAGAGGATTTATAGCAAAACTAAGTAGAAGTGATGGCTCAGTCCTAGGATTAGTATCACTAACACCTACAAGTGAAGGTGACGTAGTTGTAGATGCTATAGTAGTTCACATGCAGAGAGCATATAGATACTTAGCAAGAACAAAGAAATCAATAGAACTCCTCTACGAGGAGCCTCAGAGAGTTCTAGAAGACCTCTCAAAAACCACACCTACAGAAATTAGTAGTAGTGAAGCGCAAAAACTCATAGAGGAGAAAATGAAAAGCCTAATCTAAAAACTACTTTTTAACACTAAAATCGGGCTTCTCCTCTCTTAAGTTCCTCGACTAATACGAGAATTCTCACGAGTTGCTCAAGACTCCACATAGACTAGAACCCCTCACCCCCTATAATTCTCTCTCTTAGAATTAAGTTACAGGGTTTTACTTGCCAAAATTAGATATTGGCGAGGCACCTGAGGGCATATTAGAGCTTAGTAACGAGGAGATTATTAAAGAGTTTGAACTAGCACTACAAGCTGCAGGTGCTTCTAAAGAGACCGTTAGAGCATACAGAGCCGCTATAAGAGACTTCATTTTATTTACTAATAACAAGCCACTACGTGAAGTCACGTTAAGAGACATAGTTAACTGGAGAAATACTAGGGCTAGGACAGGTTTTCCAGGCTCTAAAACCACTAGTAATGTCAAGTGGCAAGTAACACTACACTACTACAGTATACTACTAAAGAGGTTTTTCCAGTGGCTTGGTTTAAAATTAAGAGTTCCAGGTAGTAAGAGACTTGCACCGAGAATAGATGTGTTAAGTGATGAAGATTTGAGAAAACTATTAAACGTAGCTAAAAAACCACAAGATAGACTTCTATTAACTCTCCTAATCTCAACAGGTCTTAGAAGTAGAGAACTCTTAGAACTAAGAGTAGAAGATATAGACTTCAATAGTAGAGTTATTAAGGTGAGGTCGGCTAAGTATGGCAAAGAGAGACTTGTTACAGCACCACAAGACGTCTTCGAGTCTCTAAGTGCGTGGATAAAACTCCACGGACTTAAACCAGGAGACAAGATCTTCAAGATCTCTTATACAGGACTTTACAAGAAAATTAAGAGATTAGCTATTAGAGCAGGCATAGATCCCAATAAGATAAGACCACACATAATACGCCACACATTTGCAACGCTCGCTATTAGGAGGGGTCTTAGTCTACCGAGCTTACAGAGACTACTAGGACATAGTGATATAAGAACTACTCAAGTATATTTACACTTAACTATAGATGACATTAAGAGAGAATATGATGAGAAATTGAGAGGAGCACTTGGAGAAAACACTAAAACTTGTACTAAGTGTAATAGGCAAATACCAGTAGACGCTTTATACTGCCCATATTGCGGTGCAAGTTTAGAAGAAATTCACCTAGAGAAATCTAAAGTCTCAGCTTAACACTCCAAGATATTTTAAAACTCTACATCTACTAATCTTCCAATTACAACTCTAGGTATTTGTGCATACTCAGGATTTTTAGACCTATAGGTATTAACTAGCTGCTCCCCATCTGGAACAGGATACTCGTCTCTATAGTCTTTAATATACTCTACTAGTTTACTATTTACTGTGATAATGTATAGTGGATTTACAGGAATACTCCACTTCTCACCAGAGTACTTTATACGTAGAAGTTCCTTCACGAAGAGAGAGTCATTACTATAAGAGTTGCTCAAAACAGCTCTATAATACTGTGTTATGTAGTGTGCAACTATATATGCTTCTAGCTCACTATCACGTAGAGCTTTAAATACGGTCAATTCGCTGTGATCTTCAAGCACTACGTGAGGGCCTAGTTCAACTCTAAATCCTAGTTCAACTAGTTTCTTAATGAAGAGATCTAGGTTTTTAACGTCGTGAAGCTCAACAACTCTCACATCTCTATACCTCACTACTTACATTTCTCTGAAAGTGATTAATATTTCTATTCAAAACATTCTAATCTACACTTCTGGGAGGTGTGTGTGGAGAGCATATTACCCGGTAGTATTAAAGAGCACAGAGTCACACGTCAATTGACTACTAATCTTAAGTCTCTAGTGGACTGGGTTAAATTTATTGAAATTCCAGTTTATACTTGGAGCAGTGAGTGTAATATTGAAAGCAGTGGTGAGAACTATCAATGTGCAGTTTTACCATACAGTCCTCCAGCGATAATTGAAGTAAATCCTGCAATAGTAAAACACATAGAGGATTTAAGAGATCTTCAGAGACCTCTAAGCGGCAGTGTTATTCTTATAAAATACCCTAAAAACTACGCTGAGTTGAGGTGGCTATATTATATTCTCAGCGCTAAGAATATTGAACTAGTAGTTTTCTATACTAGTGGAGACTTTGTAAAAGCAGACATAGTGCTTGGAACACCTGGTTTCACGTATAACCCCTCTACGCTACCCAAAGTCCCCACAATATGTGTGAGTAGTAAGGTCGCAGATTTAATTACCAAGAGAAGTGTTGTTTTAAAAGTAAAGTCCCAGATTAGTAGTGGTATAGCACGAATTATCCTTGCTGGTATTAATGGGCGTGGTGAGAGAGAAGTACACTTAGTTAGCTACCATGACAGTATAATTGGGGAATTTGAGAAGACCTCTTCAAGTCTACTCATGGATTTATCTAGAGCTATTAAGAGCTGGGATTCAGCACCCAATTTAGTGCTGATCTCGAGTAGTGCTAGGGATGTTGGAGATAAGCAGTTTACAGAGTACCACTATACGTGGGGCTTGAGATATTTGCTAGAACTACTCGAGAAGAGAGGCTTGCTTAGTAGAGTTCACAGTGCACTAATGATAGGACCTCTGCACAGCACTACTCACGTGAAAATAGTTGTACACCCACTTCTAGAACAACTTATATTGAGCAATACTAGTAGTCTTAGCATTAAAGTAAATGTGGACTTTAATCACGCATTACTCGAGAGTTATGTGTATATGCTTAAAGGCATACCAGCTCTCACAGTAACTACACTACCTTACACATGGTGGTGTTATAACTCTACACTAGACTGTACACTTAGAACTAGTAGTACTCAGCTTGTAGAATTTATTGTTAGATTACTTAAAGGATTAGTAGAATACGAGTACATCACACGAGCTCATAAACTAAATGACTATATCATTAGATCTCTAGGTGAAGTTAGAGTAGAAGTACGCGCACTCGCCTCACGAATGAGGAGTCTTAGTAGAGTATTGAGCGCTAAGGAGTATTTGAGTGAAGCTACGAGATTAAGTTACGGGTTGTTCTATGTAATGTGTAGTGAGCCTTTTACAACTATAATTGAGTCAGATGTGCTAGTAGAGCTCTCGCAGAGAAATAT
Organism: uncultured Thermosphaera sp.; assembly: GCA_964564855.1. Taxonomy (GTDB): domain Archaea; phylum Thermoproteota; class Thermoprotei_A; order Sulfolobales; family Desulfurococcaceae; genus UBA285. The sequence goes on from CAZMCE010000020.1 coordinate 6,686, forward strand.
TCAGATATTACAGCGCGTAATAAATGAGTGTAGAGGTGACCTGTTAGTGGGGAATAGTGATTGGTATCTCTTAGCTCGGAGTAGACCGGGATTTCTCGGAGAAGTATTCTTAGAGGCATATATTGAGAAAATTGTTAAAAATAGAAATAATCTTATAGATAGTAGTATTAGTGAATTTACATGTAGAGAAGCCCTCAAGGGCTTAAAACATGGCGTGGAAGAGTATAGGAATAAATAAATATGAAAATTTTAGTGAGTGGTATCACGAAGTTTTGAGAGAAGCTGATATAGTTGATATAAGATATCCTGTGAAAGGCATGATCGTGTGGAGACCTTATGGACTTAAAGCTCTCAGGCTTATTCAAAAAATACTCACAGAACTTTTAGATAAGACTGGACATGAAGAGGCTTATTTCCCCACACTAATACCCGAATCGCTATTCTCCAGGGAAAAAGACTTCTTAGCTGGTTTTGGAGGGGAAAGCTTTGTTGTTGAGGGTACGGGGACTAGGAGGTTTAATGAGAGATTCTATCTCAGACCCACAAGTGAAACAGTAATGTACTATATGTGGTCTATGTGGGTTAAGGGACGCAAAGATCTCCCACTGAAGATGTACCAGGTTGTTAATATTTTTAGATATGAGACTAAAATGACACATCCATTATTAAGAGTTAGAGAGGTCATGGGGTTTATTGAAGCACACACAGCTCACGCTACGAGGGAAGAGGCTGAGAAACAAATTATAGAGGGTATTCAAGTGTACAAGGAGTTCTTTGACAGGTTACAACTACCATACTTTATAGTTAAGACACCACCGTGGGACACATTTGCAGGAGCTGAGTACAACTACGACTTTATCACCGTGATGCCCGATGGTAAGGGACTTGAACTCGGGAGTGTAATAAATCTTGGCCAGAAATTCGCTAAAGCTTTTGACATAAAATTCATGGATACAGATGGCTTAGTTAAATATGTGTATCAAACATGTTATGGTGTCAGTGAGAGAGTTCTCGGAGCTGTAATAGCAATACATGGTGATGACAAGGGACTCTTCTTCCCGCCTGAAGTAGCCCCAATACAAGTAGTCATAGTGCCAATTGCTAGGCGAGAAGAAAGCGACATTGTAGAGTACGCTGAGCGTGTTAAGAGCTTCTTAGAGAGTCAAGGAGTAAGAGTGTATCTTGATAGAGATCCTGAGCATACTCCTGGCTGGAAGTATTATTATTGGGAAATGAAAGGGGTACCTACGAGGCTAGAAATTGGTAGAAGAGAACTTGAAACAAGTACTGTTACAATTGCGAGGAGAGATGGAGTATCTAAAGTTATAGTTAAATTAGAAGGTGTCGTTAACGAGCTGAGAGCTATATGGAGTGATCTAAATAGAGCTCTAAGATCTAAAGCACTAGAATACTTAAAGAAAATGACCATGTTTACTGAGAAATGCGAGCCAGTGGAGTTTAAAGGTCTTATAGTAGCTCCGTGGAATGGATCTAGGGAAGAAGCCGAGCTATTAGAGAAAAACTTCGGTAAGAGTGTCCTCGGAGAGATCACAGAGTCGCCAATACAATTACCACAACCATCATTATACCCTACGTGTAGTGGTGAGAAAGCAGACAGATATGCTTTACTAGGAACTACTTATTAACACCAAGTTACGTAAAGTATAAAAGGATTTTGTTAGCTTACTGTGAACTGCTAGATTTAGGTGTGTCCATATGAGTGAGTACATTAAGCAACTCAAAATACAAATAGCGTCAAAGGTGACAGGAGTCAGGTTCCAGGATCGCTCTCCAATAGAAATAAGTGTGTTTAAAGAGGGGTTTCCTGAAATAAGAATTAGAGATGAGAGAGACTATGTAATTGTAAGTATAGAGGGTAATCAGTATAAATATGACAAGTGGTATACTAAACCAGAACACCTCGCTGAAATGGTTAAAGTATACTACGCAAGAAGAAGTTGAGAGATCTCTAAATTTCACTCTTTTCCCACAAGACTACATTTTGAAATAACATAGTAGCCTTCATACTCTGAGACAACCACAGATCTTCCCTTCACAACCACTCTGTATTTAAATAGTGGTGCATTTACAACAAAAGTTTCAGCATCTCCACCCTCAAATGATAAGTTAAAACCATATTTTAGTGCAAGTGATTTAAGTTTCATCACGTCACTATAATCTAATATTTTACCTAGGAGACTTAAAGGTATTCCCATAGAAGTAACAGATATTAGCATGAACTCTAAACCATACTTAATGAGCTTCTCTAAGTAGTCCTCCTCGGAAACACCCCACAGTGGATTGTAGAGCTCGAGCCCAGCTACATCGGCGATCTCTTTAAACACTCTCACCTGATATCTGCTCTTAACAGCACCAGTTACAAGTACTTTAACATTATATTTTTCTTTAACACGTTTAAGAACACTAAGTAAAGCTTCTTTCTCAGCGCTCTCACTGTAAACACCAATAGTTTCTAAGGGTAGTCCGAGTGCATGAGCTTGACACTTAATAGCTTCAAAAAGCGGTTTATGGTAAAGTAGTGAGTAATTGTAGTGTGGAATAATAGATACGAGTACACAGACATCTAAACCAACTTCAATAGCTCTGTGTAGTGCAAAAGTAGAGTCTTTACCTCCAGTGAAGAGAATAGCTGTCTTAACCACACTAAACACCACAGTGAGACTCTCATTACTATGTTAGCTCTTAAATCACTGCTTACTTTTAAATAAATACCTTAACCCTTAATTTTTACAACGTGTAGACTAACTGGGTTTTTAACATGAAAATTACTATTATTTCTGATGATAGAGCACTGAGAGGAGATCTAATCGCGAAACACTCACTTTCAATACTGGTACAACACGAATTCACCTATGTACTCTTCGACATGGGTATAGATGAGAGGGTTTTAGAACATAATGCCAGAGCACTCGAGATCCCTCTTGACCTAGTAGACTATGTAATAGTCTCACACGAGCATACACCACACTATGGTGGCTACAAGCACGTTTCTCAAGAGGCTCCATTTACAGATGTGTATATCCCATATGGCTCAATGGAGTCACTGGGTAGATTACTACTTGCAAGTGGACTTAAACCACGCGAAGTAGTTAAGTGGACTAGTATTGAAAGAGATGTTTATCTAGCAACACCATACTACGGCCCTCCCTATGAGCAGTTCTTAGTAATTGAACATGAAAAAGGATTAGTGGTGTTCTCCGGGTGTATACATCCGGGTGTAGAAGTAATTAGAGATATTGTGAACAAGGCACGGAGAAATATATATGCTATTATAGGTGGTTTTCACCTTAGAAACGCCCCTTTAGAAGTAGTGGAGAGAGCTATAAATACTCTAAGAGAATTAAAGCCTGAGTTAGTAGTTCCACTACACTGTAGTGGAGAAGTAGTTGTGAAAAGGCTTGAGAAGACAGGGCTACGTGTTATTACTGGTGGTGCAGGGCTTGTTCTAGAGATCTAGTGATTATCCTGATATTTCTTAAATTTCTTGAAGAGTCTTAGAGTCAACTATTTTTATTAATTTAAATTCAAAGGTGTTTTCGCCACTAGTAGAAGAATATATGGCGTAGAACACCGGTCTTTCACTGCTCTCTCCATATATTCCTACGACTACGAGGTCTTTGCAGCCTGGATCTGTGGGGTAGAGTTTACAGCCATAATCTCTGAGAACAGATGCTTCAAGGCCTAGTGGCTCGAGAACACTGTTTAGTATTATAGGTAATCTCTCTTCAAGTAGTTCTCTTACAAGGTCTATTAACTCTCTAAAAGCCCAGCCACTACTGCCCTCAACTAGTAGGTGTAGTGTAAGAATACGCTTTAAGCTCTTCACGTCAATACTCATAGTACTAATCACCTCTTATACCTAGAACCATAGAGTAGTATTATGAGAGCGGTCTTCATGTCTGTGATCACCCCCTCTAAAACCATTTTATATGCCTCAGAAAACTTAACCGTAAATGGCTCTATAATTTCGTATTTTTCCGGCCTAGAGCCAACGTACTCGAGATCTCTGGCAACATAGAGGTGAAGTATTTCACTACTATAACCAGGAGTCGGCGTGAAAGAGCCTAATTTCTCTAGAGTACGCGACAAATACCCTGTCTCCTCAGCAAGCTCTCTCTTAGCAGTCTCCTCGGGGGTCTCATAACGATCAACAATACCAGCTGGGACTTCAATAATGTAGTCGTTAAGTGAAGCTCTAAATTGCTTAATTAAGAGAACACTCTCTTCATCCATAAAGGGAAGTACTGCAACAGCTTGGGGAAAGATGACTATGTCTCGCTCGAAGAACTCCCCTGAACGCGGCTTAACATACCTTCTTCTCACGACGTTAAATCTTAAACCACTAAATACTAAGTCTTCTCTTAGTAGTTGTGGTTTCTCCACTCTTAACCCTCCAAGCTATAAAGTTACAAAGAGGTAAAAATACTTAGAGGGTGTATACTAGGTGCCCAGGTTCTGGTTTGGACCTGCAGGTAAACCAATAACACTTAAGTCCACGGATATATTACGAGCTCCGATTTTTCTCAGAGAAATGGGCTTAAACGCCATGGAGTATGAGGCTGTGCGTGGTGTTAATATTAGAGAGGAGAAGGCTAGAGCTCTGGGTAGTGAGGCTAAAACTAATGGTGTAAAACTAAGTCTCCACGCACCATACTACATAAACCTTGCTGGTAGGAGAGATGTTGTCGAGAAGAGTATTAGAAATATGAAAGAATCTATTGAGGCCTCACACTGGATGGAGGCATATATAGTTGTTTTCCATCCAGGTTACTACAAAGATGCACCTTCTAAGAGAGAGGCGCTAAGAAAGGTTATTGAGAACTTAAAGCCTGTGGTTGAGTACAGAGAGCAGATTAATGCTAGAGGAGTGTGGCTTGGCCCTGAGACCACGGGGAGGACTAGTCAAGTAGGAGAACTAGAGGAGGTGATCGAGATAGCTCTGAGTGTTGAGGGGACTAGACCAGTAGTAGACTTTGCACACTTATATGCTAGGAGCGGTGGGAAGTTCATTACTTCGAGAGAACACGTGTTACAAGTAGTAGAGCTTATAGAAGAGAAGCTTGGTAGTTGGGCTCTCAAACCACTACACGTGCACTTCTCCAAGATCGAGTATGGTAAGGGTGGTGAGAGAGAACACCACAATCTATCAGAAGAGGGTTATGGACCAGATTTTAAACATGTATGTAGTGTTTTCTGCGAAGTCGGAGTTGACGCTGTAATAATAAGTGAAAGCCCTATACTAGAGCAAGACGCACTAGTAATGCTAAATATGTGTAGAGAGCTGTGTGGTGAGAAGTGCATTGTTGAGCAAGTTTCGGAGTAAACTAGAATTCCTTGTAAACATAGTTGCAACTCATATTTCTAAGACTCACCTTACACCAAACACTCTTACTTTTCTCTCTCTACTCATAAGTCTCCTCGGAATACCCCTAGTACTATTAACACAGAGAGGCCTAGTACTCGTAGCTGTAATAGTAGTCTCAGGTTTTCTAGACGCTCTAGATGGGGCTTTAGCTAGAATTTCTGGTAAAAGTACACTAAGAGGAGCATTACTAGATTCTTTTGTAGATAGAATTTGCGAAGCTATTTACGCACTAGCACTATTATTACTCAGAGTAGACGTTTATACTGTTCTATTTTTCCTTATACTCTCATTTCTAGTTAGTTATTTAAGAGCAAGAGGAGAAGCTCTCGGTGTGACTTTATCGGGTATTGGCTTAATGGAGAGAGCTGAGAGGCTTATCGGAATAATCCTCGTCTCTGTAATTGTAGATGTCGCCGATCTCCTAGTAGCAAATACAGCGTTAACATTAATAGCGTTTTTAACAGGTGTAACAGTTATTCAGAGATTTCTATATACTTGGAGACAACTAAACAGTGTTAAATAGCTGAGAGATCGTAGTGTCCAACTAGTGGTGGAGGAGTCTTAAAGACACTATAGCCTAGTCTCAACACGTGGCTTTTAACAACTGCTACTCTATCACTTGCACGTGTAATGAAGTCTCTGTACTCTTGTGGTAAGTCTAAATAGCCTAAGTGGCTCTTATCGGTTCTCAATACTATTTTTGTATTTGTTAATTGGAGTATAATGTCATGAACATCTCTAGGACTATGCGTACTAAATATTAATCCTAGTTTCCTCGCCCTACCGAGTCTTGCAATTCTATCAATCATGCTAGATACGTGTTCAATATACTCTTCAACACCACTCCTACTCGGGAAAAACCTGTGAGCTTCATCTATAAATATCAGTATGGGCTGAGTTTCTAATCTCATTCTACTCTGTACGAGCTTCCACTCAAAGACGCTATTTAGTATTCTAAAAGCCACAATGCTAATAGTTTTCTCGGGATCTGCGTAGGAGTGTGTTTGCAGATACTCGAGATCCACTATTACTGGGTATCCGTAGAATAACTCAAAGTGCTTTTCAAATATGTATTCTAGTGGTGGCTCGTGGAGATACTTGTCTTCTCCCTGCCCCTTAATGTACACGTCAAATAGTCCAGTATCTAGTAGAGCACCCACCTGTCTAATTATATTTTCAAGAGTACTCTTGTGTATTGCGAGATCTCTAACTAACTCAATAATATACTCTCTATTAGGATCTAATACTATGCCTCTACGCTGCTTCTCCTCGAGTCTAAATCTAGCTTCTTTTAACGCCTCGTAGAGGTCGTATATTGTCTCAACGTGAGCATTTTTCTCTACTAGTGTTTGTAGTAATCTATGTAAGGCGTCTTTAGCTTGTCTAGTGAAGTATGGGTTTAGTGAAATAAACTCTCTAGGCTTAAAATCTCTAAATCTAAGTGCATAAGGGACTATATAGTATTCAAATTCATCTGTAAAACTTCCATAGTTAAGAGTAATCCTAGTCTTAACTAGTCTGAGTTTTCCACGTGGTGTCGGCTCTTCTACAACTTCTACTTTACTTATCTCATAACTCCACTTAAACCTCCTCGCAATGGGTCCTAGAATACTGTGAATGTAATCTTCAGATATCATTTTGAGTATTTTAGCCCATGTCTCAGCTTTCTCAATATACTCCTCTACAACGTTTTTTGTTATTGGGAGTACTATTAATAGCCCCCTTGCACTATGTATACTATTTATACTACTAGTTGTCTTCTTAGCGAGCACTACGTCTTCACTCTGCTCTCCTAGAACATACCATAGGGGTTTTAGAGTTATAGACACGTAATCCTTATTGGGGTCTAGTACAATTATTGACACATTGTTATCTTGTAGTTTGAAACCAGAAGTTATTGAGGCAATAATGTTCTTAAGCAGAGTTGTCTTACCACTACCCGTAGTCCCCACGACTAATATGTGTTGGTAAAATGCACGTAGTGGAGCGTAGAGATAGGCATTTCCACCAAAAATAGGTGTATCACCGACAGTAGCATAGCCTAGAAAGACGCCTTCTTCAGGTAAACCCATTACTTTCTGTATTATCTCAGGTTGCTTGAGGAGTACTACTGGGCTTTGAGGCTCAATTACAAAGTTTGCTGCTAACACTTTATTAGTTTCAAAGTCGTATGCAAGTAGTGGTTTAGCTTTAATTCTAGTCTTAGTTAAGAGACCCGAGATCTCGGTGTGAGGTAGTGGTAAGTACATGTCTGGTAAATCGAGCTCTGCGAGTATATCTCTACGCTCAACACTGACAACTCTGAGACTAACGAGATTAAGTGTCTTAATATCTACAACTCCGAGATAACTACTAGCCTGCATTAGAGACTGAAAATTCTGAAAATAGACTACAGGGTCTACGTCGAAGACTACATAACCACCCTCCTCATCGATTAGTGAAGGACTTGTTCTCGAAACATAACCTACAATTTCACCAATACTACACGCTATTTCAATAGCTCTTTTCGCCTTTTCTTCTAGGACTTTTAGCACACTATTATCTATACTACTCGTCAAGGACTACACGCCCTTAACTATCATTTGCTAAAGGATGCTTATATAGTGCTCAGTTGCCTCACTAGTTAAACCCGTCAAGTAGAGGAAATATGTTGTTATTGAACTACTAATCTTTTTAACTCTCTTGTCAACTACGAGTAGTGTAAGTGGGAGGAAGGATCCTATTTGTGTACTATCTTGTACTACTAGTTCAAGTATGGGTTCTCGTAGACACTCTTCGAGGACTTCAACGCGGTAGAAGACATAGTTTCCTAGACCCTCAATGTACGAGTGCACCCTTCTAGGAATAATAAGATACCACATAACTCTATTTACACTATATTCACCCTGTTGTTTTACTACTAGAGGACCAACTGCTACTGGTTTTTCACCTGGAATTTTACCTGCCATTAGCGCTGTGGTTAAATATGCTTCATCACTACTTCCACTAATCTTTAAGCTTAGTGGGTCTGTAGTTGAGAGATAGTAGCTTCTATGTAGGCGCTTCACAATATTAATTACTACTGTGTTGTTTACTAATAGCTTCTTTATAAGCATAGCTCTCTGATTATTGAGTGTTCTAATACTACTAGTATACAGCTCAAGAATTTCTCTACTCGTTGAAACAGCTCCTACTACTTTTTCAGGGTATAGTATAGGGCCATCTATAAATAACACAGCCCTTTCCCTCACTATTTTAGCAAAATTTTCAAGAAGACAGTTCTCAATACTAGCTCTCAGCTCAGCTAGAATTATGTTCTTATTGTACTCACTTGTATATGGAATATTATTTGGATTACTCTGCATAATGCTCTTTACAGAACTAATTAGCTCTGTAAATTTCTGAGAGTATTCTATCTCGGGAATGAGAACTATGTGTTTACAGAGAGGCTCTTCTAAACCCATAATTGAGAGTAAACTTGGCACGTCGAGAGCAAATCCAGTAAATCTATTAAATACACTACCAGCACCAATACAAATAAACATGTAAGGAGTCTCAACAACACGTGAACTACTATCTAGAGCATAAATCTCCTTGTCGAGTTTAATTAGCGTGTGTCTTTGCAACTCTTGGACTTTTTTACTGTAAAACTCAACTTGTACTGGTAAAGCCTCTTCTACGAGCTCTATGGGTTTACGCGAAGACTCTCTTACATTAACTCTTAAACCCTCAATAATTCCCTGTCTAACACTTCTTACTATTTCAGCAAGGTATTTCAAGATTTAAACCCGTATCCTAATGGTTAATAACGCTCTACTGTCCATTAATATATAGGTGCTTATAAAGTGACTTCGAGGAAAAGTAGAGTACTAGTACTTGGAGATTGGGATGCAGATGGTGTAGTAGCTACTGCACTTTTAATTTACGCACAAGAGTACGTAAAGACTTATCCTCTTGAAGGGGATGTTAGAGTAGACAAGATACCAGTAGATCCTGATAAGTTGAAGTACATTATATCTTCAATTAGCGAAGAGTACAGTGTAGTTGTAATCCTCGATATCCCATACAGTGAAGTACTCGGAAATGTAGTTAGAATTTTAAAAACACACTTTGGTGTCTCTCGAGCAGTGTTCATAGATCACCACATAGCGAGCGTGCAAAAACACAGTGAAATCAGCAGAGTAGTAGATGAAGTCATAATTGATTTTAAAAAGCCGACATCAGTACTCCTCTACGAGGAGCTCTCTAAGCGCGGCTTAAAAATACACGCTAAACTCGGTAGTTTCGTAGAAGTCGTGAAGTACATGGATTCTGGGAGAAAAGTGCCAACTAAGCTAATGAAATTATTTGAAATTGCAAAAGCCTTTTCAAAAGTACTCACAGCTATGAGGAGCGAGGAGTTATGGGTTAAAATAGTTGAGTGGTTAGCTAATCCAGAGCCACTACCACTACCATTAGATGATGCTACGTGGAGTAGAGCTAGGGAGATTATTGAGTTACGTGACCGTGAAGTTGGCGAGGCGGCAAGAGACTTAGCTGTCACTGCTGTGAAAGTTGGCGATTTGAGATTTATAGATGCAAGAACTCACTGGAAAAAACGTGGTGCAACAGCTCTTGCATCAAGACTCTCCTCAATACTTAAAGCGCCAGTGGCCGTTCTCGTAAATACTAATAGAGGCTACCCACTACTAATTCTAAAAGCTCCAGGTGGTAGAGCTTATAGAGTAGCAAAGTACTTACTAGCTGAGGGTATAGCGCTAGATATAGCTGGACACCCCAATTTAGCTATTGTGAGAATATCTAGTAGTGTAGATAAGAGTAAACTAGTAGAGGCATTATACACAGCACTTTACTACTCCTCCTGAGAGTGAGTACTTGTGTTAAAAATCTTAATTGTCTCTGAGTCTACGAGTCTACATAGGCCTCTAGGAGAACACCCCGAAAACCCCTCGCGAATAGAGAGAGTGTTGAATTCTCTGAGGAATATTGGTGAACTCTACGAGGAGATAAGTGTCAAGAGTATAGGAGTTAGTGTAGAAGAGCAGTTAAAACTAGCTATGAGAATTCACAGTAAAGGCTATATAGATTACTTAATGAGGCTTTCCAAGATAATACCAGCTTTAATAGACGAGGACACATATATGTCACATGGTAGTCTAGAATTAGCACTCGCAACATTTACATACTGTTATCTCCAAGCTCTGAGCGCTAAAAACACGGTTTTCATAGTTTCTAGGCCACCTGGTCATCATGCAGGTAGAAGTGGTAAGGCTATGAGTGCTATTACACAGGGTTTCTGTATACTTAACAATGCAGCAGCAGCAATTATGGGTTTCATGGATAGAGGTTTTAAGAAAATAGCTGTTTTAGACTTCGATGTTCATCATGGGAATGGGACAATGGAGATCTTTTACAGCGAGAAAGTACTCCAAGTAGACTTACACCAAGACCCCAGTACATTATATCCACACACAGGTTATCCTGAAGAAATGGGTGAAAGTGAGGGTTTTGGCTACAAGGTCAACTTGATTCTCCCAGAAGGTGCTGGTGATGACCTATACTTAGAGCTCACTAGTAGAGTTAAAGAGCTCTTTAAAGAGTATGCCCCAGAAGCAATAGTAGTTTCAGCTGGTTTTGACGCCTTTTTCAATGATGGATTAGCAGACTTAGCAGCTACAGAAGTATCTTATTATAAGCTGGGAGAGCTAGTCAGATCTCTAAGAGTACCAGTGGTAATAGTACTAGAGGGTGGTTATAGTGTAGGCTTAGTGAGAGGAGTAGTGAGCTTTATTGAGGGGTTAAAGGGTTTATTGAGAGACTACACTGTTAAGACTACTACTCCGAGAGCTCTCTATAAGAGAGCTCTTAGCATAGCTGAGAGAGTTCTTGAGAAGTCCTCTAAGAGGGTTTTATAGTGACTAGTAGAGAGAGGGAGGTAAAACTACTAATAAGAGACTACGAGAAGGTTAAAGAGACTGTGCTGAGAGCGGGTTTAGAGTACAGTGATACTTGTTTCGAGGAGGACTACTACTACTCACACCCCTGTATAGACTTCTCTACTACTGACGAGGCTTTAAGAGCCCGTAAGAGGAGGTGTAATGGCTCAGAACACTACACAATCACATATAAAGGTCCTCGCCTAATCGAGGAGGCTGGTTTAAAAACACGACTAGAACTAGAAGTAGAGCTTACTAGTAGTCAGTGGAGTGTTATTAGGAGTATTATTGAAAAACTCGGCTTTAATGTTGTAGCGAGAGTTTCAAAAGTGAGAGCTCTTTACACATCACACTGCGTAAATGCTTATTTAGATGAGCTACTAGGTGTTGGATTTTATCTTGAACTAGAAGTTAAATGTGATAAAGGCGAGGAGCTCGTTAAGAAGGTGTTAGTAGAGCTTAGTAATAGTGCTCAACTTGTACATGAGACATATCTTGAAATATGTCTTAAAACAAAGAAGTGTACTTAGAAGCTCTACTCTTTAAATTTAAATATACTCTTTTAACTAAATTGGTGGTATTTTTGAGTTTTAAATCAGAGTTCTATGTTACTAGGAGTATATATGAGAAGATCATTGGTGAACAGGTTAATAGGCTTAGCGAGCTTCAAGATCCACGCATAATTTACGCTACAGATCTTGTTCTCTGTACACACAAATTCCACTTGAAAAAAGCATATCCCTGGCTTACACTCACATTTGAGCCTATAGCAGTGCTTGGAACTATAGCACATTTAGGTATAGGACAGCTTCTCAGAGAAAAGGGTTTAGAGGTTGAAGTAGATGTTTCACGCGAGGTTACTGTGAATACTACGAGTTATCTTGTTAAGGGGCGTATTGACGCTCTAGATAAGAGTAGTGGTGTTGTAATTGAAATTAAAACTACGAGGAGTACTATTAGTTCCCCTCAAGAACATCACGTTAAGCAGTTAAACATATATCTCAATATGCTCAACTACGAGAAGGGAATACTAGTTTACATAGCACCGAGTAAAATAGTAGAGTTCTCAGTGAGTAGAGAGCCTATAGACTTAGAGCGCGAAGTCAGAGATTTATTAGAGGATAAGTATCACCCTAGATACAACTGGGAGTGTAGTTACTGTCACTTCTCAAAACTATGTCCTTACTACACAGTGCAGAGTAAAGATATAAAGTAATTTCTAAATATAATTATGCTGTGATGAGCGCTCGGGTTGTCTGTAAAAGTGATGAGGGTCTTGAGTTCTGATGAGCTCTTTTAGGAGAGAT
>CAZMCE010000021.1:0-18617 GCA_964564855.1 uncultured Thermosphaera sp.
CCTGGAACGTAAATAAGCCCCGAAGACATTCCAAAAGCACCAGCATTTAGAGCTTCGATTAGCAGGTTTTTCATTTCACCGAGTTGTTTTTCAGAGGGCTTGACATCTTCTACTCCGAGAACAGCGCTTCTCAGTGTTCCGTGACCAACAAGAACAGCTACATTCACACTTTTCTCTAATTTCTCAAGATTTTCGAGATACTCACTAAAAGACCTCCACTGTAAGCCACTAAACTCCTTAATAAACTCAGCCTCACTGTGCTCTATGAACTCCTTATTATTATCTGTCACAGGTGCAGGGGTGTAGCCACAGTTACCTACAAGAATAGTTGTAACTCCCTGTGTAACATAGTTATCAGCTGTTGGAGCTAGAAATATACTAGTATCGCTATGATTATGGATATCTATAAAACCAGGTGCTACGAAAAGCCCACTAGCATCTATAATTTCCTCCGCACTCTCCCCAGACAAGTCTCCTATTTTAATAATAGTGTCACCAATAACTCCAATATCTCTTCTCCATGGCGGTGCACCAGTTCCGTCGATAAGGAAACCTCCTTTAATTATAATATCGTAGTGTGTAATAACCAGTCACCTCTGATGTTACTAGCCGAGACACAAACATATATTTAGTGCTCTGATTAAAAAGTGCTTAGAAACATAGTTATTTCACAAACTCAGAGTTACTATAAAACTGCAGTGAGCTAAAGTATTTAAGAAAGTCAAGCTATTTCCTAACCCAGTATTCACCCCTGGGGGGTTAAATGCAGGTTAAAGGGGTGTCATTTAAACTCATTATTCCAGTATTAGTCATAATAGTAATAATAGCTTCGATCTCCGCGTACTTTATCTACACATCTCAACGTGCACAACCAGGTGTTCCTCAACTAGAAAGAACATTGATCATCGCGATACCTGAAGAACCTGAAGGACTAGATATTCAACAAGTGACCTGGGCTAACGAAGTTCACGCACTAATATATCAGCCACTAGTAATACTTGGACCTGACATGAGCATAGTTCCTGATCTAGCGGTAAGCTGGGAGGTCTCAGAAGACGGTACTGTAATAATATTTCACTTACCAAGAGATGTAAAGTTCTCTAATGGTGATCCACTCACAGCAGAGGTTATTAAGAAGTCTATAGAGAGATATAAGACTATTTCACCATATGCTGAGGACTTTGCAGATGTAGAGAGAATAGAAGTCTTAGACGACTACACTGTTAAATTAATTCTGAGTAGGCCAGCTCCATATCTATGGGCAGTACTCGTAACTGTCTATGGGGCACCTGTTAATGCTAATGTAGCTGAGAAAGTAGGTGATGCAGAATTTAACAGAAACCCTGTGGGTAGTGGTCCTTATAAGCTAGTTGAGTGGGTTAGAGGATCTCATGTTGTCTTAGAGAGGAACGAGTATTATAAGACAAATATACCTTTTGTTAAGAATAAAGGACCTAACCCCTACATAGATAAAGTAATTATAAGGTTTATTCCTGAAGACCTTACTAGAATAGCTGAGCTCGAGGCTGGACGAGTACACATTGTTAGAGGAGTTCCACTAACTGAAATTAAGAGGCTTAAAGAGAACCCGAATATACAGTTATATGAGACATTATCACCTGGTATACACTACATTATGGTCAACGTGTTAAAAGAGCCTTTAAATGATGTTAGAGTACGTAAAGCAATAATGTTAGCAATTAATAGAGATGAAATAGCAACTGTGCTAGAAGGTAATGTATTGCCCTGGTATTCCTTCCTCTCTCCATCAAATCTATGTTTTAATAAGACTGTAGAAGAATTAGCTGAAAAACTCTACGCGTATAATCTAGAGAAAGCTAAAGAATTACTTAAAGAAGCAGGATGGATTGATAGCGATGGCGATGGGATAGTTGACAAAAATGGTGTTCCATTAAAACTTACACTACTATCCGCTGTAGATGATCCAGCATTAAAGAAGGCGGCACCAATAATTCAAGCACACTTAGCTAAAATAGGTATAGCTATTGAGATCAAAGAGTACACATATGACTACGTGAGATCTTTAACTAGAGAGTGGAACTTTGAGTTAGCTTTAAGGAGATTTTCTTGGGCTGATCCAGACATACTCATATACTTAGTTCACAGTGAATATGGCAATTACACATATTCAAACCCTGAAGTTGATAAACTATTAGAGCTTGGACGTGGAGTAGTAGATATGATTGAGAGAACTAAGGTGTATTCTAAAGTACAGGAAATATTATTAGAAGATCTCCCGTTAATACCTCTATTTGTGCTGAAAGAATATACTGCTGTAAATAAGAATGTTAAGGGGTTAATTGTACTTCCACCATATGGTGACCTCATAATTCACGATGCGTGGATAGAAAAAGGGTAATTTACATCTCAGCGTGACAAAAGCCGTAATGGGTAAAGCGCGAATAGGGATTGAAATATAGTGAGAATGGGTTAGTGTTTCGGAGGCTTAAAATGGGATTATTAACTTATATTATTAAGAAACTCTTAATTGGCATTCCTGTTATCTTCGGTGTAACTATAATTCTTTTTTACATAATGTATATTTTACCTGGAGATCCTATACAGCTCCTCTTATCTGGAGAGAGAGTTACTCCTGAAAGGATAGAAGAGTTAAGGAGGGCTTGGGGTCTTGATCAGCCGGTTTATGTGCAGTATTTCTACTGGCTTTCTCATATTATTAGAGGTGATTTAGGAACTTCCATAGTTACTAGGCAACCTGTTTCTCTACTCATGCTTCAACGATTACCATACACTTTAGCACTAATGTTGACTTCAATATTACTATCATATGTTATTGGAGTCTTAACTGGAATTATAACGGCTTTAAAGAGGGGTTCACTAATAGATAGTATTTTATCAACATCGAGTATAATTTGTTATTCAATACCTGGCTTCTGGTTTGGTTTAGTATTAATGCTTGTTTTTGCCTACTATCTACGTCTATTCCCAGTTTCAGGCTATGAGGGGTGGAATTCGCTAATTTTACCTGCACTTTCTCTAGCTCTACCATCATCAGCTTACATAATGAGACTTATAAGAGCTGAAATGATTGAGGTGCTTAGTGAGGATTATATAAGAACAGCTTGGGCTAAGGGTCTTAGTAAAAGGAGGGTTTTACTAGTTCACGCGCTAAGAAATGCTATAATACCTGTAGTTACTATGTTTTTCCTAGATTTACCATGGTTAATGGGCGGTGCAGTAATAATAGAGACTCTTTTTGCGTTACCGGGAATGGGTAGGTTACTATATGTTTCAATATTAAAACAAGACTATCCAGTTGTTCAGGGTATTGTGTTGATAATAACTGTTCTCACAATAGTTTGTAATACTCTTGGCGATGTCGTAATCGCCATACTAGATCCAAGAATACGCTTTGAGAGAGGTCGTGGTGTATGATTTACCTAATTAGCGAGAAAATTAAGTTATTGAGTAATAGTGAGACGCTTAAGCTCTTCTTAACATATAAGAGGGGTGTTGTAGGTCTTTTACTCTTATTTCTCATAGCATTTCTTGCATTAACAGCCGATTTCATAGCACCTAAGAGATTTGATGAAATAGACCCATCCTCTAGACTGTTGCCACCATCTATTAAGTACTTCTTTGGAACTGATCACCTTGGGAGAGATATTTTCAGTAGGGTTGTGTATGGTGCTCGAATAGCTCTATGGGTAGGACTGCTAGTAGTCTTAGTTGAGGCCGGCATAGGTGTCCCTCTGGGTTTACTAGCTGGTTTTTATGGTGGGAGAATTGATAAGTTTATATCTGCTATAACTGATTTGATCTGGGCTTTTCCACCGATAATACTTGCCCTTGCAATAGTGACTATACTGGGGCCTGGATTAACTAATGTTGTCATAGCTGTTGCCGTAGTTAGCTGGGCACCTTATACTAGAGTAGTGAGAGCTAAGACGTTGTCAATAGTGAGTAGAGAGTTTATAATTGCTGCTAGAGCTATTGGTGAATCTAGTTTAAGTATAATGCTCAGGTATATTTTACCTAATATACTACCCCCAATAATAGTTTTAGCTACGCTTACAATACCCTCAGCAATACTCTACACTACTGCACTAAGTTTTCTAGGTTTTGGTGCTCAACCACCAACTCCAGATTGGGGTCTTATGCTTAATGAGGGGAGAGATTACATATTTATGGCACCTTGGTGTTGCGTGTTTCCAGGACTATTCATAACTCTAACTGCACTAAGCTTTAATCTGCTAGGTGATGCTCTTAGAGAAGTCTTAGATCCTAAGCTGAGATATGGGTGATTTCTTGGCTAAAACGCTGCTAAGTATAAGAGATCTTCGAGTATACTATGAGACTATTAGAGGTTATGTTAAAGCTGTTGATAACGCGAACTTAGAAATCTATGAAGGAGAGAGATTCTGTTTAGTCGGCGAGACTGGGTGTGGTAAGAGTACACTAGCACTAGCAATACCGAGACTACTACCTCCTAACGCGAGAATTTTGAGTGGTAGTATTATATTTAAAAATATAGACTTACTAAAACTGAGTGATAGCGAGTTAGAAGAGATTAGAGGGAGAGATATAGCAGTAGTATTCCAGAACCCCATGAGGTCTCTAAATCCAGTTCTCAGAGTAGGTCCTCAAGTAGCAGAGCCACTAGTAGCGCACTTTAAAACAACGTGGAGAGAGGCGCTTGTTTCTGCAATTAAACAATTGAGTAGAGTTGGTATACCCGATCCCGAGTTAAGATCTAGAGATTATCCACACGCATTTAGTGGTGGTATGAAGCAGAGAGCTATGATAGCTATGATGACAACTTGTAAGCCGAGTTTACTAATAGCAGATGAGCCTACAACAGCTCTAGATGTCACTATACAAGCTCAAGTACTTAAACTCATACGTGAGCTTAAAGACGAGTATGGTCTTACACTACTACTAATAACACACAATTTTGGTATAGTAGCAGAAATGTGTGATAGAGTTGGTGTAATGTATGCTGGAAAACTAGTTGAAATTGGTAATGTAGTAGATATTTTTGATTTACCTCTTCACCCCTATACTAAGGGATTAATAGAGTGTGTAGTAGCTAGGAGAAAGTCTAAATTAAGACTTAGTCAAATACCAGGAGCTCCTCCAAGTCTCATAAATCCACCAAGAGGTTGTAGATTTCACCCTAGATGTCTCTACGCCAACCGTAGATGTGTAAGTGAGGAGCCACAATTAATTGAAGTGTCTAGAGGACACTTAGTTGCCTGTCATAATTACGAGAGCAATAGGTGAGTCTTTGCTATGAGACTTCTAGAGGTTAGGGATTTAAAAAAGTATTTTGAGTTTAAAAAGGGTATTCTCAGTAAGCCACAATATATCCGTGCAGTTGACGGGGTTTCTTTTAGCGTTGATAAGGGAACTACACTTGGAGTTGTAGGTGAATCTGGTTCTGGTAAAAGTACTCTGGGGTTAACTATTCTGAGACTAATTGAGCCAACTTCAGGTACAATTCTATTTAATGGTCGTGATGTAATGCGCCTTAGTAATGAGGGGCTTAAGTGGTTTAGAAGGTCTACGGGAATAGTCTTTCAAGATCCCTACTCTTCGTTAAATCCGAGAATGAGAGTGAAAGAAATACTTGAAAGACCTTTAAAAATACACACAGACTATGATGAGAAGACTTGTAGTGAAGTAATTGTTAAAACACTAGAAGAAGTTGGCTTAAGTGAAGAGCACTTAATGAGATATCCTCATGAGCTCTCAGGTGGTCAACAACAGAGAGTAGCTATTGCGAGAGCTATAATACTAAGACCTCTCCTAGTAGTTCTAGATGAGCCTACATCATCTCTCGATGTATCAGTACAGGCACAGATCCTGAACTTACTACTAGATCTACAGAGTAAGCACGAGTTAACATATATATTTATAACACACGACTTACTCACAGCTAGACATATTAGTGACTATATTATGGTGATGTATGCTGGTAAAGTCGTTGAGTACTCAACTACACGAGAAATATTTACTAATCCAAAACACCCATACACAGTCTCACTACTCTCTTCAATACCTATACCAGACCCCAAGTTACGAAGTAGAAAGCGTATTGAAGTCACAGGTGAACCTCCAAGTCCACTTAACCCACCTAAAGGTTGTAGATTTCACCCCAGATGCCCATATGCTATAGAAATATGTAAGTTAAAAGAGCCAGAATTACTTAAATATAGTAAAGAACACATTGTAGCTTGTCATAGAGCTAGTGAACTCAGTTTTACAGAGCTCCTCACTGACATCATTAGCTTCTTCACTTAGTGCGACGTAAACGTAATTTAAATAAATCAAATAAATCTTTATATCACTTTTTATAACAAGTAATATTCTAATAATGAGTATTACGACTTCCTAATAATGCTGATAATTAAGTTAGTAACATTACATCTTAAATAATTTTATTTGAGTTACCATTAGGGCTGTTCCTAGATAACTATGTAAACTCCTTACCTCACTACGAAAACAGATATCATTCTATCAAGAGATGATTGTACTATGATCCATATGATGAAATATGTATAATGACTAGTATTATGCTTACAATATTATTTTCAAAGTGGTCATGGTGAAAAACAATATACTAGTCTTAAAATAGCTGTGTGATATATAAAGATGTGTTTCATTATATTGATATCATAGTAGTTCTGGGGAGTTGATGTGAATCGTAAACTGCTCTATATTATTATAGTAGCTGGAGTTCTAGTTATCTCTGTTACCACATTATTCCTATATGGGTTATATCAAGCAAGCTCGTCAATTAAACTAGAAGTTAAGGGTTTATATATAGATGACTCTAATGGATATCCATCAGTCATTGTAGATTTTACCACAAATAAATATGATTTTGTCTTTAAGCTTTTTGATGAGAGAGGAGAACTTATAGATGTGAAAACACCAATAGAGGGGGCTACAAGAGTCTCTCTATCACTTACTGGTCTAAAACCATATACAACTATTACTGAGCCTAGAACATATGTTCTCGTAGCGCTTCATGGTGATCAGGAGGTTTATAGTAAGACAATAACTATTAGTGGAGCCATGTTACGAGCAGAGCTACTAGAGTGTAATGTTAAGATCACAGCTAGTGGAGTAGAGCTCTCTTCTCTAATAATTATGGTAGAGAACACAGGTGATGTTCCAATATATTTCTGTAATATAGTGTCATGTGATATAGCGTGTATAAGTAACACTGTGTGTACACCGCCACTGGAAATATACGTCAATGGCGAGAAAACTCTATTTACTCTAAGTGACGAGATCCTAGTTATAAGACCTGGAGAGATAAAAGTGGTGAGATTAAGTTTATCACCTATAACTATTAAAAAATCTGTAATCGACGTAGAGATCATAATTGGTGAGATTAAGGAGACTCTCACGTTCACTCTTGAAGAGATTTCTAAACCAAAGTGAAAACCGCGTCTTCGAACTTAAGAAACTAACATAGTAAGATATGAAGAGGCTGTGAAAAAAGTATTGTATTAAGCTAGAGGGGTATTGAAGGAAAAACACTATCTGCTCCTTGCCACGGGAGGTATATAGTCTCTCACTTGAACAGGTTCAAATGGTATCTTAGCTCCTTTTTCAGCTGATAAATATGCGTGCATCATTAATTGTACAACTAATAGTCCATCATGCCAAGTTTCATAGGGTGTTTTTCTCTCGATAAAAGAGTTAACCATGTGTGCGTCTTCTGCTTGATAGCCATAAGTGAATGCTTCATCAGGTATTATTGGCATTAAGCCTTGTTCCGCGTTCTGTTTTTCCACAAATTCCTCGGTTGGAGGTATCTTAATGTTTCTACTTATAAATGTAAAGAGCTCTGGTTGTAGCGTATTTATACTCAGGCTATACTCAGGACCTAGTACTTCAAATGTTAGTCTAAGACCAGCACCTATAAAAGACCAAGACGTCCTAGCCTCACTAATTACAATTGAGCCCTCCTCGTCCTCATAGGTTATCATAGAGAATGCGTAATCCTCAGCCGGCTCTTTTAAGAAATCAATACCAAATCTCTTCTTGAGGTCCTCAGCATACTGCTTCTTAATCCACTTAAGAAATCCTATTTCGCCATAAACATATTTAGGCTTAAGGGTGGATTTATCTTCACCTGGTTTTAATAAGAAATACCTTGCTGCTTCAATACTATGACACATCATATCTAGTAATACACCACCACCAGATATTGAAGGCACCCAGAACCAGGCGTTATGAGGACCTGAATGCTCTTCTGCAGCTCTCGCTAAATAAGGCCTACCCGAGTACTTAGCACCTATATTCCACACTACGTCCTTACCTTTACTCACAGATGGCATGAAGACCTGGTTCTCGAGATAACCATGAAGTAGTCCTGCTTTCTCAACTAATTGAACCATTTTCTCTGCTTCAGCAACGTTTCTAGCTAAAGGCTTCTCAACAGCAACTCCCACTACATTAGATCTTCCCTGAGTAACTTCTTCAACTATAGCCTCTGTAACTTTTAAGTGAAGGTTATTAGGTACTAGAATCCAAACAGCCTCTAGCTCTTTATCTCCTAAGAACTCATATAAGTCTGTATATACCCTAGGTTTTTTAAAACCTAAACGCTCAATAAATAAAGCTAGTTCTTTGGCAGATGTCTCTGTTCTAGAATAAATAGCTGTAATCTCAGCATTTCTAACCATACTAAAAGCTCTAGCATGAAATTTTGCAACAAAACCTGCTCCAATAAAACCTACTTTGAGGCTACCCATGAGAGATACCCTCTTATTTATAATTTACAATTTTGAGAAGTTATATTTTAATTCTCAGCCAACTAATTGAGGAGTTAGCCAAATTGACATCATTACGAATGTAGTAACAATGAGAATAACTATGATAAGTATTCTCACAAAATACTTTGGCAAGCCATTACTTATATCAATATTCCTAGGAATCAGTGTAAAGATCACGTAAATTAAGGTGGAAGACAATATTAAGATCCACCCGGCTGTGTATCCTAAGAGGCTAAAAGGCTGAAATATCAGTAATAATCCTAGGATCCCTATGAATAGTATTATTTCTTCAATATGTCTACGTCTAATCACACCTTCTCACCTACTAGTATTCTTTTACCACTATCTGGATGAAAGAAAAGCACTTTATCAAAACTAATAACTGCTCTTACTTTATCATTTTCTCTCAATCTTAATGAGTTAAAATCTGAGGGATTTAGCTTAACCTTAAACTCTGATCCTTCAGATTCAATATCTAAAACATAGTGAGTTCCAAAAAACTCAACAACCCTTAAAATACCATCAATAACCACTTCTCTGGAGAGATCTCGTAGCACGAGATCTCTCGATAAAACAATATTTTCCGCTCTAAAGCCTAATAGTACTTTTTCTAAACCTTGATTTATTAACTCCCTAATAATGTGTTGATTTTGAAAAATTACTTTATTACCTAGTAGAATACTTCCATTCTTACTCACCACTACTTCTACAAAGTTCATTCCTGGTTCTCCGAGAAACCAACCTACATATGTAGAAGCAGGCAAATTATAGACCTCGTGCGGAGATCCTATTTGCTCAACTACTCCAAAATTCATTACAGCAATTCTATCTGCTAGCGTTAATGCTTCTATTTGATCGTGTGTTACGTATATCACAGTTTGTTTTAGCTCTCTCTGAATTCTCTTCAACTCACTACGCATAATAACCCTACTTACAGGGTCTAGTATTGTAAGCGGCTCATCTAGTAGGTAAATTTGTGGTTCTTTAGCTATAGCTCTGGCAAGAGCAACTCTCTGTTTATCAACTACACTTAGTCTATCAACATGCACATTAAGTAACTTCTCTATGCCCACTAATCTAGCTGCCTCAGTAACTCTCTTAACAACTTCGCTCTTTGAGTACTTTTTTGAGAATAATGGAAGAGCTATATTATTAAATACACTTGTTGGGTAAAGAGCGTAGAATTGAAAAACCATGGCGACATCTCTTGCCTCTGCTGGTAGGTCAGTTACGTCGTATTCATTAAAGTAAACTCTACCCTCAGTTGGTTTTTCAAGACCTGCAATTATTCTCAGTAGTGTTGTTTTCCCACACCCACTTGGACCTAGTATTGAGAAAAACTCCCCGTCGAGAACATGTAGTGAAACTCCTTTAAGAGCTTCTACTTTCCCAAATTTTTTAACAATATTAACTAGTTTCACGCTGACCAAGAGGATCACCCTAGAAGATCTCCTGTTTCACCATCAAAAAAGAGCATTCCATCTCTTGTAAGGCATACATCGACCTCGTCTCCTATGTTTAAATCAGAAACAAGTTTTCTACTCAGTGATTTAAATATAACATCTCCTTTTCTCGCGTATACTAAGTATTCGCTTCCTCTAAACTCGTAGCCTAGAAAAGAGCCTCTAATCTTTACGCCGCTACACTCTACTAGGTGACGATCTATAATACAAGAATCAATATAGTTAGTCAATATAAGGTTGTCTCTTCCGAGCTTTACTATTGTATCGAGAACTCTTGGATCTATATAGATATCTCTCCCGATATTACTCGTAATTTCTCCTCTACTATCTCTTGTCACAAATATCTCGTTAACCATATTGCCAGTGAGATACCTAGCTATATAAATGCTCTTAGGGGCCTTGTATATGTCAACTGGTACTCCCTCTTGAACTACACGTCCATTATTCACTAATAGCACGCGATCTCCTAGTGCTAGGGCGTCATGAGGATCAGATGTCGATAGAATTATAGTTTTCCCCACAATAGACTTTAACTTCTTAAATTCCGTTCTCAGAGCATAGCGGATTTTAGCATCTAGATTTAAAAAAGGCTCGTCAAGAAGGTATATGTCGGCTTCTTTAGCTAGAGCTCTAGCTATAGCTACTCTCTGCCTCTCACCGCCACTTAATTTGTCAGCTCTCCTATCTAGTATCTGCTCTATTCTCAAAAGACTAGCGATTTCTTTAACTCTCTTCTCAATGTATTCTCGGTCTTTTCTCATAGCTATTAGTGGTGAGGCTATATTCTCAAAAACAGTCATACTAGTATATAGTGCTAGTGTTTCAAACACCATTGCCACGTTTCTCATATAAGGTGGAAATGTGTTAACAACTTCTCCATTTATTACTATATCTCCTAGATCTTGAGTTTCTAAACCAGCAATTATTTTTAATAGTGTTGTTTTACCAGAGCCAGGAGGTCCAAGAATAACAAATACCTCTCCTCTCCTCACAGAAAATGACACATTGTCTAAGATAACTTTACTGCCGTGTTTCTTACTGATATTTCTTACTTCGAGAATATATTCTTTCATAATTAATCACTTCCTCACGGTTCCAAATGTAAGTCCTCTCAACATGTATTTCTGTAGCCAGAAGATCAGGGCTATTATTGGTAGAATATATACAACTTCAATAGCAGCAACCCTCCCCCAGTTAAACCCCCTTTCTCCTCTAATACTAGAAAGAAGTACTGATGTTGGTTTTGTCTCAATACCACTTAAAAGCAGTGCAAAGAGAAACTCATTCCACACAGTGATTGCTGCAAAAGATGCAGAGGCAGCTATTCCCGGAGCAATCATGGGGAATACTATTTTGAAGAGTATGTATGTTGTCGAGTGGCCGTCTAGTAGTGCTGCTTGATCAATATCAACAGGGACATCATCAATAAAACTCTTTATCATCCACACAGAGAGAGGCAGAGTCATCATAGCGTAAGCCAGTACTAGGCCTCCATATGTTCCCTTTAAGCCCAGTTTAAAGAACATAATATAGACAGGTATTATTAGTGCTATTGGAGGCATCATTCTAGTTGATAATATATAGAACATTAAGAGATTTTTCCCTTTAACCGGATATCTCGAGAACGCGTAAGATGCTAGTAGTGCTAAGATTAGCGATATAGAGACACCTCCTGCTGTAACAATAACAGAGTTAACAATGGCGCTGTAAGCTCCGTGTTCATATGCCTCTTTGAAATTATCTAGAGTAGGCTGTGTTATAATGAAATAGTTTGAGTACATTTCAGTTCTCGATTTAAACGCTAATACAAACATTTCGTAAACAGGAATTAAGTACACTATTAAGATAAATAGTATCAATGCAAATCTTAGATATCTCTTAATTCTATATTGTAGTAGAGCTTTACTATACGTATTAGCCTTTTTCACTACTACTCACCCCAATAATATACCTCATAAACACATTTGTCATGAAAATTACTATGACGAGAACCAAGTAGCTAATTGCTGTAGCAGAGCCAAAATCCCATCTCTCAAATGCTACTCTATAGATGTAAACTGATATAAGCTCCGTAGTAGAGCCGGGGCCTCCTGCTGTGAGTATGTATACTGAGTCGAAAGTTTTAAGAGAATCCATGAATCTAAAGATCAGCGCTATTGCCATCATAGGCTTTATATATGGCAATATTACATATCTAAACTTATATCTAAATTTAAGGCCATCAGCTCTACTCTGCTCTACTAGGTCTTGTGGTATAGCACTCATACCAGCTAAGAGGAGAAATGTGACAAATGGTGTCCAAATCCAGGTTTCAACGAGAATTACAGTTAGTAGTGCATAGGGAATACCAAGAGGACTTATATCTGTACTAAACCATAGAGGTTTATACCCTATTAAAGAATTCAGAATAGAGTTAACGGGGCCAAGGTTTTCGTCTAGTAGATATCTAAAAATTAATGCAGAAGCTACTGGCGCTATCATAAATGGGATCATGAATAGTGTTATAATAATTCTCTTACCTCTAAAAGTCTCAAAAAGGAGCAGTGTAACCAGTAAACTTAAACCGAATTGTAAGGATATAGAGTAAACAACATAAATGCCAGTTCTAATAACTCTGTCCCAGGTTTCGGGATTAGTGAGTATGTTAATATAGTTTAAACCTCCGACGTAACGGGGAATTTCCTTAATTATTATTGAAAACCTGTAGAAGGAGATCCCTAAACTCCATATAAGAGGAAATATGTTTAAGATAAGAAGAAGTAGAAATGCTGGAAGTATCATAAACCAGGGATTAATCTCTTTCTTTTTTACACGTGTTATTTTCTCTAATACTCTAGGTTTGTCTTCCAAGTCTTCTCCCCACTCTTCAATTTTCGTCTTTAAATTCTTTCTCTTATATTTTAATTCTTTTTCCAACAATTATATCAATAAACATATATATATCAGTTCTGCATATACTTATAATGACATGGTGTACGATATGGAGAAAAAAATACTTTTAATTATAGCTATAGTTGTCCTCGTCGTAATAATAGGGTCTATAGCATACTATTTTACCACTCTTAAGCCTCCTGTTAAGGAGGTCACAATAGTTGTGTTAAGTCCGGAATGGGAGCCTGGGAAGATAGCTGAGGAGATCTCAAAGGGCTTTACAGCGTATGCTGAGGAGAAATTAGGGTATAAGGTATATGTAAAATTTGATTTTACACCATGGGGTACTTACTATACTAGGGTTATGAGTATAGTTACTGCACGTAGTCCTGAAGTCGACGTAATTTTCTCTGATAGTCAGTGGCTTGGTGAACTCTTTGAAGGTGGGCACATAATCTCACTTAAGGACTTTATTCTCGGGGATCCAGATCTAAAGAAAGCTCTACTAGAAGACACTTATCCAAACTTAATATATTTCTACACAGCGTATCCACAGGGTAGTGATAACTATGTTGGAGTACCTGGATATGCAGATGCAACACCACTATTGTACTTTAGAACAGACTTGTTTACTCACCCCGAGGAGAGAGCTGCATTTAAGGAAAAGTATGGATATGATCTCCCTACAACACTAGAAGAGTGGAAGAATATTGACTGGGTTCAACTCAGAGATATTGCAGAGTTCTTTACGAGGAAAAAAGGTGAGAAACTGGCTGGTGAAGTACTAGATGAAGACTTTTATGGTATAGCTCTAGTGCTGTCAAGAGACTACGACTTCATCTCCTGCTTCTTCCTCAGTGTATTTTGGAGCTGGGATAATGAATTATGGGACCCTGTAACGCACAACCCGATAGGATATATAAATAGTACAAAGGCTAAAGAGGCTTTAGAATTTTTTGTAAGCCTAACTAAGTACATGCCACCTGGTGCACCAACATTTGACTACGATAAAGTAATTTCACTGTACGCACAGGGTAAAGTAGCTATGACAATACTGTGGCCTTCTATGGCTCCTGCACTATTTGATCCAAAGACCTCGAAAGTATATGATGTAACTGGTGTAGCAATTCAACCACACCATAATGGTGTCAGGTATACTACACTAGGTGGGCAGCCTCTAGTAGTTAGTGCTTATTCGCGCTATAAAGAAGAGGCAAAACTCTTTATTAAGTGGTTTTACACAGTAGCATATAAAGAGTTCTCGTTAAGAGTAGGCTTCACAGCCAGAAAGTCTATAGCTGAAAGCCCAGAATTCCTGAATTCTAAGCCATGGGCTAGAGCATTTACAGAAGCCATACAATACGCTAAAGACTTCTGGAACATACCATACTACGGCAAAATGCTCGAAGTACAACAACTCTACTTAAATAAAGCAGTAGCTAGAGAAATAAGTCCAAGCGAGGCACTAGACATTATTGCAGCTGAACAGTGGAAAATTGCACAAGAATACGAGAAGAAAGGATAATAAAGAGTAATATTATTTTTAAACCCCTAACTCGCTTTTTTCACTCAAGTTTTAATCTACATCTAGTTATCAAAAGTTAATTATTTTAAACTAAATACCTAATTCTAATCTAGAACATAACTTAATATAAAAGGCACAAAGCTCAACATTCCCAGTAGTCTTGGTTTTCTCATAGTAACTACTAGTAGAGCTAGAGTAGTAGAGAAAAAGAAACGTCTATGTAGCTCCTATAATTTGTGTTTAATACTGAGTTTAATTAACGAGTGGTTTTCTATATAAGCTTTTTTGTGTTTTCTGAGTAGTAGCCTAGTGTTTAGTGATCTTTACTAGTGTGAAATATAGTGTACTAGTTACAAGTATTGATGGTATTGTAGAGCCTAACCATGAGGCGTATACTGAGATTGCCATGTATACTATGAAGCCTAGAGCCCAGGCTACTATACCGCTAGCTCTGATTGACGCTGTCTTACCTCCTATTAGCTCTTCTAAGCTGTAATTACCTCTGGCAACTAGGTAGTAGTCTGTGATCATTATGGCTGCTAGTGGTACAAAAGCGCCGCCTATTAGTAGTAAGAACCACTCGTACTCTTCCATGGGGAATACTAGTGCTAGTAAAGTACCTGCAAGCCCTACAATTAATACTTGCCTCTTAAGAGGCTCTTTCGGCCTAATATTCTTATAGGTTATAGCAGCTGAGTATATGTCTAGGAAAGTTGTAGTTGTAGTTGATAATACTACTATGAACATTGCTGGAATTCCAAGGCCATAAGTGGCTATGATTGATATTGGGTCACTTAAACCTAAATACGCGTTTGAATAACCACCTACAAAGTAGAATAGGCTACTCGAGATGAAGTAGCCTATAAATGTGCCCCAGAAAGCTCCTCCTCTACTAAGTCTTGAGTAGTCTGCTACTAGTGGTAGCCAAGATACGGGCATCGCTACTACGAGATCTAGTGCTAGTAGTGAGGGTAATTCACCAGCACCTCGCTCCCACTCAACTATGCCAATAGTATTAATAGTCACTATAGTTAGCCAAGTAATGAGGACTAAGAGTAGGGTAGCTGAAATCTTCTCAAGCCACCTCCACTTCTCAGGTCCTGCAAGAGCCCACAGTGTGTTTAAGAGGCCGAAGACAATAATCCATAATTTAAGATTTGAGGGATAGCCGAGCATTATGAATACTATGTCTAGCGCTCTAGCACCAACAATATTCATTACAGCTGTCCACCCGATTAGTTGGAGATAGTTTAGTATTGAAGCTAAGTAAGAGCCTTTAACACCAAGAGGCCTCCTCGTAAGGACCATAGTAGGAACTCCCACCCTATAGCCCTCAATAGCTACAAGACCCATTAACGCGTTTCCAATAACATGACCTAGAACTATCATAACTAGAGCTGTGAACAGTGAGACTCCAGGCACGAGGAGAGCACCAGCCCAGAACTCTGCAATAGATATTCCAGCACCAAACCAA
Organism: uncultured Thermosphaera sp.; assembly: GCA_964564855.1. Taxonomy (GTDB): domain Archaea; phylum Thermoproteota; class Thermoprotei_A; order Sulfolobales; family Desulfurococcaceae; genus UBA285. Next base: position 16,108 of record CAZMCE010000021.1, read on the forward strand.
ATAGCCAGCAAATCCCAAGCACTCAGAGGTCTACCACTTCTGGGAATAGGCTCAATACCACTACCCTCCTCACTCATAATCCAGCCCAAAATTTCTCCATTATAACTAACTTATAAATTTTAGATAACCTGGTAATTATAGAAACCACTGCTCTAACTCCCCTCTAACTCGGGAGGCGAGAAAGCATGCACATATAAGCGGTGTCTCAATTGATCTCTTTAACGCTCGATCAAAAAGTCTTGAGCTCTATGTAGATAACTTCTAGTTTCATGTTGTATGAGATATAAAGTCGTAGTAGTTGAGGAAATTGTTACAGAGAAAAAAGAGCTAGGTTTTAAATTAGAGTTGTCTGCCATAGGTTTTCGAGTAGTCCTCTTATTTTTAGTACTTCTGCATTTTTCTCTCTAATAGTTTTTAAGTTTTCCCAGTCATCTATTGTTAATGGCTCTACCGCGACCTCTCTTCTCAGTTTCTTATATAAGTTTATTGTTTCTTTGTAGCCTTTCTCATTTAATGGTATTGTTATGAATAAATGATAAAATAGTGTTGTTCTAAAAGCTCTTGGTATTTCAAGTGTCAAGTGAAGTATTATAAAGTCATCTCCAGATTTAGCCCCCTCTATATAGTAGACTTTCTTAGCAAACGCGTAGAAAATCGTGGTTGGTGTAAAGAGAGCTAATGCTACAGCCTTAGCTATATCAGCAGTTTTCACTTTAGCCTTCACACTCAGCTCGTCGAGAATAGTTTTCGCATGATCTCTATCTAACTCCTCGAACTGAAAACCAAGGTCCTTAAGTATCTTTAGAAACGGCTTCCTACTAAATACACCTAATTTATATTTCTTCTTTAACTCGCCAAAAAACTTATCATTAGTAAAAACTATGTAAGGCTCAAATTCCTCTAAATTCGTGATATACACCAATAAGTGGGTAAACATAAAGCTTAATAAACTTATCTCTCCAATAGTAAACACAATTAGGTTTCTGTTATTGATGAGGTTAAATATATTACTTCAAGAATTGTAAGTTTTCTTACACTGAATACACATCCATGCTCAATGTTATCACTATCTTCTCACAATAAATGTGTGTTGTTATGGTATTGTGAGAATTTTTCGTTGTCAACAATGAAATGGACTACAATAAGTACTCCGAGCAGGAATGTATTAAGTTTTCGTAGAGTCACTTGAGGAACTACTCTGAGTTAGGAGAGTTGAGAAGTAGTATAGATTAGAATATGTATTAAAGAGCACTGGAGTATGACTTTGTGCAGTATTTAGGAAAAGTAGTTTTGTTTTCATTGTTTTAAGCTGAAAACTCGGTTATTGAGGGATTAGGTGTGTTTTTATTGTGTAGTGAATGTTTGTTTTTCTTGTTAGTCTTTGTATGTCTAGATTTATAGGTTTATATAAGTATGTATTTTTATATGGCGGTATGTATGGTTGGTAAAGTTAAAACTACAATAGTGATTGATAAAGAGTTGTGGAATAGGTTTAAAGCTAGGATTATAGAAGAGGGATTAGAAGAGGTTAGTCGCGTAATAGAGGAGATTATTCGGGAAGAAATACTTGAGGACTATGTCGTAAGTGCTATTCGAGAATTAATGGGTAAAGAGCCCATGCTCGAGGTAAAGCCAATTAGGCCTCTCGTAGAAACAGATGCTGGCAGAGTTGTTAGAGAAATGAGAGATGAGAGAGCTTGAAAACCATATACTTAGATACTAGTGCTATTATTAAGCGCTATATTCAAGAAGCTGGAACTGATATTATCACTTCACTATACTCTAAGGCATGGCTTGGAGATGTAAAAATATCCTTCTCACTCTGGAATATTGGCGAAGTACTAGGAGTACTTGATAAATACTATAAGCGTGGCTGGCTTAATAGAGAAGACTACGAGCTTGCAAGACTAGAATTCCTCGGAGAGACTCTGAAAATGCTGAAACTCAGGGTACTCAGAGTAGTCCCAGTTAAGCCGCTAATTATTGCTAAAACTTGGAGACTTATAGAGAAATACCACATATATCAGGCAGACGCTCTACAAATAGTATCGGCGATGGAAACAAGTGCAGAGGAGTTCTATACAGCTAATCAAATCCTCTGCAGAGTGGGGAGCGAGGAGAAACTAGAAGTAAAATGCCTAGTACAATAAACTCCACAAATCTCTAGTCTTAATACTCTTATTATTAATACTATCTCTCAAATAATTCTTTTGCTCTAGATCATTTATATTTATTAGCTCAATTTAAACCTCATTTCTCTACTTCTCATATGAGTCTACCACGTCCTTGTAGCCTTTTTACTATATAGCATTGTCATGCATAAGTACATTAATAAGTTGTTCTAAAAGACACTAGCATATTTCTCGTCAAATAAAGAAATAAAGTATTACGAAGTCCTCTTTAAACCTAGCCTCCTCAGTACAGTAAAAATTCTTAGAAACTGCATAGAAGATCGTGGTTTGTGCGAGGAAAACTACACTACAACTTTAGCTACAAGAGCTAAAAGGGTG
>CAZMCE010000022.1:0-18547 GCA_964564855.1 uncultured Thermosphaera sp.
AGACTCAAAACAGTTGCAAAAGGCACCGTACTTTATCCACCAGCAAGTATATGTAGACACTGTGGATTTCGCGATGTGGAGCAAATAAAGCTAGTAAATGAAAAAGCCCGCCTCATCACGTGGACAGTAATATACAGTGCCATGGAGGGATTCGAAGAGCGAAGACCAGTAGTTATAGGTATAGTTGAAACTCTAAATAGTAGAGCGAAGATTATGGCACCACTTACAGACGTCTTACCAGACGAGTTAAAGATCGGAATGCTTATGGAGCCTGTTATTAGGAGAATACGTGAAGAGGGAGACGCAGGGCTAATATACTACGGTATAGCCTATAGACCCGCTCTTGTTAATGAATCTTTAGGTACTTCTTGAAGACTTCATATTGACTACGAGTAATTCTCTCGGAGAGCTCGTCTAATCGAATAAAACCCCATGGTAGATCTTTTTCACTCGAATACCCCTTAAATACATAGTCTAAGTTGAATTCTCCTCCCAGATCCCTCACAGCTCTTCTCCAACCTGAAAGACCACCACCATGTTGAGCCCATAACATAAATAGTCTACCTAGAGGTCTAGGTGCTAGTGCTAAGTATGCCTGGATAATACCGAGATCTATGTCGTACACTCTGGCCTCTATGAGTCCACGTAGATTCGACTTATAAATTCTCAGCATTGACACAAGGTCTTCTCTTCTAAGCATACCAATCCACTGGAAGACTGTGTGAGGTTTAGGAATAAGAGGATTAAGTGTTACAGAGATCTTCCTCTTCTTACTCTTAGCGTACTTTGATATTTCACGTAAAACCTCTATATCTCTATAAACCTCACTTACATCTAAACCCTTAACACCATAAATCACGTAGAGTTTGAGATCAAAACCGGCATCAATAATGTCCTTAATAAAGGAGGTCACGTAGTCTACAAGTCCTGCATACTTAAAGAAGACAGATTGTAATAACCTAGAAAAAGACTCAGGGGCTATTGTGAGTGTTCGCTGTCCAAGCGCTTTAATGAGCTCTAGTGACTTGGCGAGATATGAGTTAAGTCTAAGAGAGGGTAGAGAGGCTGTAAAACCCTCTTCAACTAGGTACTCTAAGAGCCTAGAGTGTATTTGTGTTGCCGGAAAAGACAGAGAATATATTACCACCCTCTTACCGCTAATAGTGTACTCTAAGCCCTTACTAATAATAGATTTGAGTGTAGAGAAGCCTCGTTCACGGTATGGTTGAAAAACACGTGTCTCGAGGCAGAAACTACAGTGAAAAAGACACCCTCTACTAGCCTCAAGCTTTAAGCCTCTACCGTAAATAGGCTCTATTTCAGTATTCTCAACTTGCCTCACAGGATACACTGTGGAGTCTAAGTCTCTCACATACTCTCTCACTACAGTATTATTTGTTAATCCCGGCACGTAGGCGTACTTGAGATTGGAGACAATCTCGAGAAATCTTCTTCTATTATCTCCATATTCAAGCCAGAGCTCTATAATTCTAGGTACTGTTGTCTCAGCTTCACCAATAATAAAGACATCTACTATATCACTATACGGTATAGGATTTTCCATTACAACAGGGCCGCCAGCTACTACAATGTGATTTTCTCTTTTACTAGAGAAAACCTCTACTCCACCAGCCATCAATAGTCTTACAAGATTTACAAAGTCTAGTTCGTAGTGTAGAGATGTAAGTATTAGTGAGAAGTCTCTAAGCCTACTCCCAGTTTCGAGGCTTCGAGGATCCTCCTCTGTACCGTGAAGCCTCTTACATGAAAAGCGCTCAAGATAAACATCCTCAAAATTATTTACAAGAGTATATATAATGTCTGGTGCAAGCCCCGAGATCATTGCACTATACGTGCTTGGATACACATAGGCTACTCTAGAGCGAATTCTAGATAATCCTTTCCTAAATATGTTAAGCTCCATACCTCTCATACTCGTATAAGTATTTATATACTATATGTACATATAAGTATCTAGGTGTATAGATGACTGATTACTCCAAATATTATAGTAATTTAGCGAAGAGAATTAAAGCATCTGAAATCAGAGAATTATTAGCCATATTAAAAACTAAGAGAGATGTTATTAGCTTCGCTGGTGGAATACCCGACCCCACACTCTTTCCTAAACAAGAGCTTGTAGAAATAGCGAGAGATGTTATTGAGCAATATGGTAATGATGCATTACAATACAGTGAAACTAAGGGTGTTAAAGAGGTTAGAGAGGCTGTGTGTAAGTTTATGTATGCTAAGAAGGGATTTAAGTGTGACTTAGAAGATGTAATTATAACTACTGGTAGTCAGTCAGCACTAGACCTTATTGCGAGGACACTATTAGACCTTAATGATATAGTTATAACCGAGAACCCTTCATACCTAGCTGCAATAGGGGCTTTTAGAAATGTTGGTGCGAGACTTATTGGTGTAGATATTGATGAATCAGGTATGAAGACTAGTGTTTTAGAAGATAAGTTAAAATCTATGTCTGAAAATGAGCGTGTGAGAGTAAAATTCATTTACACTATACCAATAGCCCAAAACCCCTCAGGAGTTTCACTTAGCATTGAACGTAAAAAACACTTACTAGAAATAGCATCAAAATACGACCTACTAATAGTAGAAGACGACCCCTACAGTTACTTCGTATTTGATGAAAGCACTGATAAAACTTCTCTCAAAGCCCTCGATAAAGAGGGGAGAGTTATCTACATTAGCACTATTAGTAAGATACTTGCACCTGGATTGAGAATAGGCTGGATAATCGCTCTAGATGACTTAACTAGAAAAATAGAACTAGTGAAACAGTATGTAGACCTGCATTCACCTACTTTCAATCAGTATATTACGGCTGAGGCTATGAAGAGAGGTGTTATTGACAAAACTATTTCACGTGCTATACCATACTATAGAGCTAAGAGAGACTTAATGTTAAAAACTATGGAGGAGTATTTTCCAGAGTATACTTGGTATTCTAGGCCTATAGGAGGACTATTCATATTCGTATATGTTTATAAAGAGGGTTTTGATGCTAGTAAACTGTTACCAGTAGCTATTGAGAAGTATAAAGTAGCCTATGTTCCAGGTGGTGGTTTCCACGTAGATGGTAAAGGAGCTAATAGTATGAGAATAAACTTTAGCTACCCAACACACGAACAAATACTCGAAGGCATAAAAAGACTTGCACAATTAATAGAAGAAAGCTAATCAAGAATGACAATAGTGCCTAGTCCACGTGGTGGTAGAAGACCCTTTACAGCCTCTAAATCACTAACTTTAATGGTTTTTAAAGCTCTCTGTAATATTTGAAGAATTTTTTTACTCTTATTCATAATTACACTTTCTAGCTCACTTACACTAGTATTTCCTCTACCAGTAACACTGACTTTTACATTAAGGCTACTTTTAACTGGTATCCAATCTGTTAGTGAGAGAGCTGAAATAACGAGGTTACTGTACTCTAGTTTTCTCATAACTCTATACTTAGATGCTGCGTCTAAGCTAGTAATAACTATTGTCCTCCACTTCTTATTTAGATTACTTATGTGTGACATGATGTTGAGATCAAAAAGTAGAGCATTTCTCTTACCACTCTCACAGTAAAGTTGTGTCTCAACACCCATCTCTCTGAGAAGTAGTCCCAAAGCAACACCAACAAAACCACACCCCTCAACTAGAACAGGCTCTTCACATCTGGAGGCAAGTAGTAGTGTGTGATTTAATAGTGGTTTAACAGCATCTTGCGGTACTGGTGATGAAACTTCCTCCTCTAGATAAGAGTCATCTAGTGATACGTAATTTGAAAGTAGTCCATTAACACTTACACTCAACAATCCGCGATCACCTAGTGGTGTAACAGTGTAATACTTACCAGTGTACTCGGTCTTATTGCTAAGAACCTCAACAACTCTCACAACACCTGCAGAGCCAAGTGTAATTGGCTTAATTAGTGGAGTTATGCCCATTAAAACACTTCTCTCTAAGTCTCCAATATACACGTAGAGCGTCTTTGCAAGAATTTCACCAGAGACAACAACAGCGGGATACTCAACGACATCCACAAGTCCACTACTGTACACTAGTGATTTCTGCTTCAACTACTACCACACTCAGCTGATTAGTGTTTCTTAAAATAACCTTATAAGCTCCAGATTAGTTAAGTAGCTTTGAATAAACCTGTGGTGATGTGTGAGTGCCTACGAGTCAAGAGGTTACGGGTAAATTCCCTGTTCACTGGATAAGTAAAGAAGCTAGGTATAAGCTAGTAGAGTTAATGCTGAGTACGAGGAGCTTAACAGAACTAGCAAAAGCTCTAGGAGTAACACCTACAGCTGTAAGAAAATATGTTAAAAGAGCAGCTCATCCCAGTGATGAGATCTTGGTGAAAGCTCTTGAAGCTTTAGCACCCTACGAGAAAGACTCTGCAATGTCTATTATAATTAACGACCTTGTAGGAGCTATTAAAACTCTATACGAGAGTGTTGAAGATAAGTACAAAGCTGAGATAAAGTCTAAACTAGCAGAGATCGTGAAGTAGTGGTTAAATTTGAATTCTAATAGTGAAAAGCCCTTTTTATCTACAGGTAGGCTCATTGAAAACTACAAGTTACTTGTAAATTACATGAAGCAGTGTAGAGATGTAGGTCTAGACTGTAGTCCTCTAATTCCCAGTTCAGATTTCCTACTAGAAGTAAAGAGACTTGTAGAGTTAGGTTATATTTCAAAATTCTCAGATCTTGTTAGAGTAGTCGAGAAGAAGTTTGGGGGTCTTGTGAGTTGTGATTTAGCATTAAGAGTTTTCACAGAGATTCACGGGCATGCTGTGAGCTGCGACATAGTAAAAAACATGCTTATTATTCAGTTAGCAGGTTGGATTATTGAAATGCTAGAGACTCTTGGCTACGTGAAAATAAAGCTCTCGTGGAGATAAGGTGTGAAATTATCCACGGTAAAGAACGTTGTAGAGAGAGTCATTAGTTATCTTAGAAAAGAGAGGTTTTATGTGAATTACTGCGAGATTAGAGAGCATAGGGGAAAATTTGAGGTATTCTTAAAACTAGAGAGAAATATTGCTGGGTTAAGTACTATTAAAATTGTTTTTAGTAAGAGAGGAAAGAAGTTCTTTGTATTTACTGGAAAAACTAGTTTAGATTTGAGATTAAAGAGATTTATAGGGAGAATAGTAGAGGCTGAGAGGAGTGAAATCACCTTACAAGAAGAGGATACAAGTAGCAGTGCGATTACTAAGTGAGTTTATTAAGAGAGTAGACGAATTAGATCGATCGTCAGCAGTGGAGATCTTGAGAAAGGTCTATAGTGAGCAGAGACTTCAGCCAATAAGAGGTAAAGCCACACCACCAGACCTATATGATAAGGAAATGGCTACACTCTATGTTGTTAGCAAATATGGACTTAAATTAAATGAAGAGCATCCAGAGCTCCATTCAAAGATATTCTATATAGAAGAGGCTCTTGAGAGCACAGTAGAAGATATTGTGAATAGTAGGGTTAATGAGGCTAGAGAGAAGTTGCGTTCTCTCTCACCAACGGGAGTTATAGACAGTAATATTGTCGCTAGACTGCTCAGAATACCGCTCACAAAGCTTATTCTTGGTTTTACTCGCGAAGAGGATTTTAGAGAAATCTTACAGAGAGTTATCGAAGCTGTGCCCGAAGAGGAGAAAACAGTAATTAACTACGTGAAGTTCTATATTAGTTTAAAACTATCAGAAGCTATCTATAGAGGCGAGGTAAAGAGTAGAGAAGTTAAAGAAGCCTATAAGAAGGCCTTAGCGATAAGACTAGGTTTTCCAAAAGCAACTCCAAGTGATAGTTATGTCTGGGAAGTGGCGAGAGCAGTTTTTAATATAAGTGAGAAGAAGATGAGAGATATTCTTACCGTGGAGAAAAGTAATAAAAAAACTAGTGAGACTCAAGAGAAGCTGCCTGAAGAGAAAAGACTTTAGATTTTATCCTCTCAATTACCATTTCGTGAAGCTTTGCGAGCATCTTCCTCATATCCTCCATTAACACGACATCACTGTAACCATGTACAACTATGTGATGTGCAAAAGGAGAGGGCACGTCGAGAGGTCCTATGAGTTTAACCTCAATATCACCTCTCTGAACAGCCTTTAACACCTCTACAGCCTCGTCTATGTGCATATAGTCCATTAATATCTCTCTATAGGTTTCTTTTAATACCGGGAAACCGCTGAACTCCTCTACGGCTCTCAACAATTCTTCAGCGTTTACCTGTAATTTATGCAGAGACTTCTCAGTATCCCTGTAGCGTCTCAGCAGCATAAAGCTCCTAACAGCTACGTGTCTAAACCTTCTCTTTATGAGATCTGTTCTCCTAATAACCCTTACTAGCACATCCCAGGCTTTGTCAACCGGTATAGAGTAAAAGAGCTTTAGGTAGTCAGCGTCTAAGCGTCTAGGTAATGTGAGCATAAAGCCGTTATCTGTAACAGTAATTTTCACGTTAACTCCTAGCTGTGAACCTACAACATAAGCGTAGAGTCTTGCTAAAGCTTCATTAGCTTTTCTCCCAAAAAGCGCGTGTACTATAATATTCCTCTTTAATCCCTCATCATATATCTCTATTAAGATGAGCTTATCCGATGGCACTAAACCCCCAGTATACTGAATTTGTTCTAGTATATAGTCACAAACAGCTCTAGCGGCATGTTTCTCCAATTTATACTCTCTAATAAGGAAGTTAACAACATACTCTATACTCTTTTCTCTTAACATTTCAGCTACTATTCTCCTAAATTTTCCAACTTCAACGGCAGAGTCGTATGCTAGTGGTAACATTTCACTAAACCATGTTGGAACAGTAGGTCTTTGACCATCAGCCCTCTTCACGATAGCCACAAATCCTCTACTCTGCAAGTACTCGTAGACTCTACCACCCAGCACGAAGAGATCTCCCGGCGTTAAGTACTCTACAAAGCCCTCCTCGAGATCGCCGACATACCTACCATCAATAGTAAAAACCCTCACTTTACTCTCATCCGGTATAACACCACTATTCAAGTAATATATCATCCTAGTAGTTTTCTTCTTGCCGAAAACACCTTCACTCTCATCAAACCATATTTTAGAGTACACGCGTTGATGTTCATAAAAGTCGCCTAGTCTACCAGCTAAATAGCGCACAGTGTTCAAGAAGTCTTCGTAGCCTAGAGTGTGGAAGCTGTAAGATCTCTTGACTAGCCTATAAGCATCTTCAACACGCCACTTATCTTCAAGAGCTAATCCCACAATATGCTGTGCCAACACGTCTAGTGGATTTCTAGGTATTCTAATTCTATCTATTCTTCTCTCTCTCGCAAGCTTACAGAGAACAGTACACTCAACTAGATCATCCCTGTCAACAGCTATGATAAACCCCTTACTCAATTCTCTAATGTGATGACCAGATCTTCCAACTCTCTGCAGCAATCTCGTAGTACTTTTAGGACTACTCAATAATACAACTAGATCTATGTAGCCAATATCTATTCCAAGTTCTAGTGAAGTAGAGCACACCACTACTCTTAAAAGACCTTTTTTCAACTTCTCTTCTATTTCTAGTCTAACATCTCTACTAAGACTACTGTGATGAGCCTCAACATCGTCAATATCCAGTATCTTCTCTTTCTCCATAATCTTTCTTAGTTTAAAAACAACTCTCTCAGTAGCGCTTCTAGTATTCGTGAATATTAATGTTGTTCTGTGCCTTTTTACAAGATCAATTACACTTCTATATATAGACTCATTTAAGACCTCAGCAGGTGTGTGTATAATGTCTACAACTGGGACTTTGACGCGAATATCTATTTTCTTATCAAATCTAGCATCTACAATTACACAGTCACGTAACTCACCACTATCTCTATACCCAACGAGAAACGCAGCCACTTCTTCTAGAGGTGCTATTGTAGCGCTTAATCCTATTCTCTGTAGTGGTCTCTGAGCTAGATGTTCTAGTCTCTCAATACTTAGTGCTAAGTAACTTCCACGCTTACTAGAAGCTAATTCGTGAATTTCATCTATAATAACTATGTGAGTGTTTTTAAGAGCTTCTCTGAATTTTGGAGCGTTAAGAGATATAGCTAAGCTTTCAGGTGTTGTTATTAATATATGTGGAGGGTTCCTAGACATTTTCTGCTTCTCGTAGGGGCTTGTATCACTAGTTCTAACAGCAACCCTGATCTCTGGCAACTCAACGCCCATTCCATGAGCAATTTCGGTAATGCCTTTAATAGGCTCGTAGAGATTTCTTCTCATATCATTATTTAGAGCTCTAAGTGGACTCACATAGACGACGTAAACGCCACTTGGTAGCGAGTTATTTTTCTCATAATACTCGTAGAGATTGTCAATTATCCCGAGAAAAACAGCTAGCGTCTTACCAGTGCCAGTGGGACTTGACACAAGTACGTTAGCTCCTTGTTTTACTAGAGGTATAGTCTTCCTCTGGACAGGTGTCATTTCCTCATACTTAGACTTAAACCAAGCTCTCACGTAGGGTCGTAAGAGACTTAATACCTCGTCTTCACCAAGATCACTAGTTGCATAAATAAGCACACCAGCACACCCCTCTTAACACCATACAACATGTGTGTTTTTAAAAGAGATTGCTTCACGTGAAATTATCACATCTACTTGTAGAAGACATCTCTCGGGAATCTCACTACTACATATAAGTGTGCTGAGGCGTGTAGAAGCAGGAATATGGCTGTTAATATAGCTCTATGTAGTACAGTAACTGTGCCCGCGACTAAGAAGAGTAGCCCTATTACAAGCTCCCAGGGTATTCTTAGCCCTGTGTATACTCTCTGGTAAATTCCTTTAGGTGTTCTCTTATACTCAGTCTTAACTCTAAAAATTGCTCTTAAACTGCCAGTGAAAGTGTAGAGTGAGATTGCATCTGTAACAGCAGCTAGTCTACCCATTAGAGTGAGTGTTTGCCATGTAGTACTAGTATTTACTCTTACTTCCCTGTAGAGTATAGTAGAGTGTATTATCATGACTACAACATAGAGTAGTAGTAATGGATAAACTACTGTGAGGTAATCAAAGGGGTGTTTAAATTGCAGAAGGGCCAATAGAATACTACCTAGAAATGTAAGAACTTGGGGTATGTACTGGAGTAAGTAGAGATATGCTTCTAGCTTAACTGGGAAGGGATATTTAGATCTAAATATATGCCTTGCTCTCGTAATAGCGGTGTCTAGTGCTCCATAAGCCCACCTGTATTGTTGTACTCTAAAAGCCCTATAAGTAGAGGGGTTTTCAACGTAAATAGGACACTCGTCTACGTAGGCTACTCTGAGCCCTATGTGCATAATTCTAGCACCTATCTCCATGTCGTCTTGTACTCTACTCTCATCCCAGCCTTTGAGAAGATCTTTTAAGTAATCAGACCTATAAAGGGTACCTGTGCCTAGTGGATACGTGTATAATCCTAGTTTACTACGGGCTTTATACAGAGTTGTAGTCATGTACTTCAAGCCGGTTGCTAGAGCTCTACTCAACCTGCTCTCGTAGTTTAGTGGCTCCCACTTTCCAACAGCACACGCATACTCACTATTAGACTCTAGTATGCCGGTAGCAATGTCTAAAAAGCACTTCTCGGGATACGTGTCAACATCCATGACGTACACATAGGGGTTTTTTGAGGCGTAGAGACCAGTGTTTAGAGCTCCTGTTCTAGCACCTTTAGGAATACTTCTCCATATAAACCACGCGTTACAACCTATTCTACGTGCTTTCTCCACGACTTCGACTATGGCATCTTTCGCAGAGGGCTCGTCATCGGATACTATAATAACCTCGTAGTTTGGTATGTTTAGCTCACATAAGTGTCTAATAGCTCTTTCAACGTATTCTAAGGGTTCTCTTCTCACTGGGATAATGAAGGAAATGTCGTGTGCTTTTCCCTTTGAGTACTCTACTTGAGGTTTACTCTTACTCGCATAGACTAAGAGCGCGTAAGCTATGTATACTGCTATTTGTGGAGCTAGTGCGAGCACTACTGCCAATAATCCAATAGTATATATGTCTAACACAGTAAGCACCATGATGACTACACGGTATCTATATATTTTACTTTGGAGATTTATTGATACATGGGTGAGATTGTGATTGTAACTTGGCACGGTCATGCATGCGTCTCTCTCATTGTAGATGGCTATACTGTCGTATTTGATCCTCACGACGGTATTAGCCTCGGATTAAAGAGACCTAGTGTTCAGGGAGACCTTGTCCTCGTCTCACACGATCACTTTGACCACAACGCTGTTAACAGTGTCGCCAAGAGGACAACTAGGATCTTTAAGATGTTTTATGGCGAGACTGTAGTTGACAATGTGAAAGTAGAGGGGTTGAGGACTTATCACGACAAGCAGAAGGGTAAGAGGAGAGGAGAGAACGCGGTGTATATGGTCACAATTAGAGATCTCAGAGTAGCTCACCTCGGAGATCTAGGTGAAATACCGGGAAAAGACATCTTAGAGAAGCTAAAGGGTGTAGACCTCTTAATAATTCCTGTTGGTGGAACGTTCACTATTGAGCCAGAAGAAGCTTGGAGTATTGTTGAACTAACAAAACCCAGAAATATAATGCCAATACACTACTGGATACCCGGTTGCACTCTGCCTTTAAAACCCGTAGAGGAGTTTTTAAAATACGTAAAGAACTACAATGTGATCAGATTAAACACTAATGTATTTAACTTACGAGAACACGACAAGTCTATTATTATAACTGCACCACCGTGATAGCAATTGTCTATACACCATGCAGAGTCAGTTATAGCAGAGCTCGATACATTGAAGAGGTACTCTATGTTCTTTTTAAAAAAGCAAACTAGAATGTTAGATTACCAGTTAATGCAACTAATTAATAAGGCTACTACGATATATAATGTACTAAGAGATTATGAAAAACACGTAAAGAGAATGATGAGGTTTTAGGTCTCAGAGATGTGAAGAGGGATCAACCGGCTGAGGTGTACAAGTCATGGCGTACACTTGGGAGCCTAAATGGGAGGTTTTCGAGGTAGACATAGAGGGTATTAAGTTCAGAACTTGTAGAGACAGAATCACTGGGCTTATAGCGTGTCCTATATGCATACATGCCGCTTCAAAATGTCTTGGTGAAAAAGCCCCCTTAATATACACCTACGAGAACGTCTTCTTCTACACCGTAGAAGACTTATTAAAACACATGAAAGGCTACCACTTACTTGGCTTAAAGAAGAGAGTTGCTAAGCTTGTTGAAAAGCTACATGAAGAGAAGTAGTGTGCTAGTATAAGTGAGTTCTATTAACATCGAGCTCTAACGATCAAGAGATCTGACACTAGCGTTGATTATATGAAGTTTTGTCTATATGGCAATCCAACTATAGATATTATAGTTACTAAGGAGTTTACGAGAATAGCTTATGGTGGTGGTGTTTATTACTCAACACTTCCACTTATAAAGTATGGTTTCACGGTAGAAGTGTATTCTGTGTTTAATGTGAGGCTACTGGAACATCCCATAGCACCGTATATTGTGAAGTCACAGTACTCGACTAGAGTAAATATCTTTAACTTAGAGTACACTAGTAGTAGTAGAGTTGTAAGGGTACTTGAAAAAGCACCTGCAATATATTCGTGGAATAGTCACAAAGACTATTGTTACTCAGTTATTAATCCAGTTATAGGTGAAGTAGACATATCATTACTTAAACTAGTGAGAGTAAAGTCTCAAATAATAGCTCTAGATATACAGGGATTTGTGCGAACTACTAATAATAGTGGAGTTGTAGTATTAAAACCTTCTTCTGAGGCTCTTGAAGCTCTAAAACTTGCAGATGTTGTTCACGCAGATCTCGAAGAGGCATTATGCCTAGTTAAGGAGTACGGTGACTTACGCCGAGGTCTCGGCAAGGTTACAGAGAAAGCGAGAGGGATTGTGATTACTACTAGTGGTTCTAGTAAAATCCTAGTAGCTTATCAAGGTATTGTGAGAGATGTAGAAGTGTCAAGTGATTATATAGCTATAGAGAAAACAGGTGCTGGAGATTACTTCTTAACAACATTTTTACTAAAATATATGAACAGTGGAGATCTCCTTGAATCTATACATAGAGCTCACGAAGAGGTGACAAAATGGCTAATGAGCAGAGATAGAGAGCTTCATCGCACCCTCACTACTCAACAGGAGAGCTCTTAACGCTAAACATCACCTAAAGTGTGTGGCTCTATACTATTACAGCTTTAACGCTGAAATGCTTGTAGTTAGCGTAAATAGCTAAACTTGCTTTTAAATCTCAACTGTACAGCGTATTTACCCTCCTCATTGAGTAGTGAGGGTGCTCTGCAATGTACTCTTTCTAATTAGCCTCTTATAAACTTTGCTTAAACTTCAGCTACTTGTGGTAGGCCTCCGTCAAGTATTCTCGTATAGGTGATCTCCCATGCTGAAGCCCTTCGTGGGGGTATGTTAATGTGTTCTTTAATAGCCTCTATAAGCTCCCTCCTTGTAGGTGTTCTCCCAATAAATCTTAATTTTCCATTTATAAAGATCTTAGGTAGATCCATAGCCTCTTGCTCAATAGGATCTGTAAACCATACATGTACTGGTATTATTTCGACCCAGATATTATGTTTGTCGAGCAATTCCTCTGCGATATTAAATACTAGTCTAAGAGCATTATCACTCTCCTCGCTTAAATCTAGGTAAAGCTCAACAACAACTTTTACAATGTCATCACTTTCAATATTCACATAGACACCTAAGAGGCTATGTAGTAATAGTTACCTTAAAAGAGGAGAGAGAATATATTTACGCACACACTACTAGCTCTTAACACTCTCCTTTTTATAGGGGTGTATGAAGTCCTTGGGAGCTTTATCAAATATTTCGAGATATTTCCTTAAAACTCTCGGTATGGTTACAGTGCCATCAGGGTTTTGGAAGTTCTCGAGTATAGCTGTAATAGTCCTAGTACTCGCTATTGCTGTACTATTTAGTGTGTGTACGTACTCTTTAACCATACCCCTCCTCCTCACTAGTCTAATTCTCAACCTGTAACTCTGCCAGTCAGTAGTGTTACTACAACTCACCATTTCTCTATATAATCCCTGAGCGGGCATCCACACCTCTAGATCATACTTCTTAGCTGCAGGAGCACCCAGATCTCCACTTGCAATATTCACAATTCTATAGGGGAGTTCAAGGCCTCTAAACAACTCCTCGGCGTTAGATATAAGCTCCTCCATGATATCCCAGCTCTCCTCAGGTTTTGCAAAAACGTATTGTTCAACTTTATGGAACTGGTGTACTCTAAAAATCCCCTTTAAATCCTTAGATCCAGCGCCAGCTTCTTTTCTAAAACACGGTGAGATTCCCGCGTATTTTAATGGTAAATCCTCCTCGGGAATATCCTCAAACGCGTGTAGAGCTGCCAGCGAGTGCTCGGCAGTAGCGATCAAGTAGAGGTCTTCTCCCTCAACTTTATATATTGCATCTTGAAAAGCCGCGAAGTCTATAACTCCCAACATTATCTTATACCTTAACATGTATGGTGGTAATACGAGCCGATAACCCTTCTTAACCAAGTAATCAATAGCATACATTAGGAGAGCCAGGTCGAGGAATACTATGTCATCGAATAAGTAGTAAAATCTACTACCAGCAACCTCACCAGCTTTAAGAGTATTTCCAAGTCTAAGAACACTCTCTAAGAAGTCAGCGTGTCCAATCGGCTTCCACTCTATAACCTCGTAGTCTACTCTAAACCCATACCTCTCAGTTTGATTTTTAAACTGCTCAATAAAACCACTCCACACTTTAGGCTTACCCCAGAATCTAATTGGTACATTGTAAGAGTCATCAGGACCTACAGGAACACTTTCATGAACAATATTTGGTAAGCTTAAAAGAGCCTTTTCTCTCTCCTCTTCAATATGTTTTAACTCCTCTTCAGCCTTATTGAGCTCTTCAAGGAGCTTCTTAGCCTCTTCTAATTTAATCTCTCTTTCAACTCCTGTTAACTTAGCTATTTCGCGACTTATAACATTGTGTCGGTGTCTTAGCTCTTGCACCTCAGTAAGTTTTCTACGCCACTTCGTATCCAGCTCGTAAGCTGTATCTACAATACTGGGATCTATAAATCTCTTCTTCACATGCTCTTTCAGCAACTCTGGGCTCTCTCTTAGAAGTCTAAGTATACTCCAGCTCACTCTAATCACCTACTCTCTATCTGCTTGAAGAGACTCCTCGTACATAGCGACAATATCATATCCAAATCTCTCCTTAAACAACCTCCTCCCCTTCTCAGTCATTCTGAGAGGAGTCCACGGCGGATCATAGACTATGTCTACGTCCGCGTCGACGCGCAGTTTCTCCTTAAGCTGATCAATGATCATCAGGGGGATCACGTGTGCTAGTGGGCATAGAGCCGACGTCAGCCCCATAGAGATCTTAACTCTATTCTCGTCGAGTACTTCGATACTATATATTAAACCCAGATTATAGACATCTATGCCTATCTCAGGGTCAACTACTGTTTCAAGAACCTCAATAACCTTCTTCTTCAAGTCCTCACTACTATGCAATTAAGTCACCTTATTATGTAGATTACTAAGTTAAAAAGTAATTATAAACATCCTCAATAACCGTACTTAACCCATAGCTCTTCAGGCCTCTTCCTCGCTATTTTCCTCGCTATTTTGAGCATCAATTTAAGCTCACTCACAGTAGCGTAGTCTACTGGTCTACCTTTCCTACCACTACTCTCCCATACATCCATAAGCCTGTTCATAATACTCTGGACTTCTGGCTGCGAATAGAAGGCTATTTTGTAAATAACCTCACTACTCTCATCTATGAGACTTAGAAGCTCTTGTTTAATCTTCTCAGAGTTAACTCGTCTTTTCCTAAAGAGCACACGTTACACCATTATTTATAATGCTACGATTCTCTTTAAGTCTAATTTACTCTCACCATAGCTCAAAATGTCGAGAGCCCATCCCAGCTTCTCTACTAGTATTAACACAGCTGCTTGTGGAGGTATAACACCATACTCTGTTATAATAGCGTCAATATACTCTGGTGGTGTAACATCAAAAACAGGATTAAGCACTTTAACACGAGGATGTTTTTTAATCCACTCTCGAGGAACAATCTCCTCAGGAGACCTGTACTCAATTGTCACGAGCTCACCTATAAGTGTAAGCGGTGAGAACTTGTAAGACTCAGCAGCTACGTAAACTCTAGTCCTAGCTTCTTTTGCTGCGAGAGCTACTTGACTAGTACCTATTTTGTTGACAACAGCACCATTACTAGCAACAGTATCAGCACCCACAACTACGTAGTCCACCTCGTTAATAACATATCTCACAGCACTATCAGGGATCTGGACAACGGGCACACCGCTTTTCGCTAATTGAGTGTATGTAACTCTACCCTGATAGAAAGGCCTAGTCTCAGTACTATAAACTCTCACAACTCTACCCTGCTTATAAGCCTCGATAATTACTCTAACGGCAGCAGTACTATGACAATGTGTTAGTACAACTGAGTTTTCCTTTATTCTCTTAGCCCCAATTACACTAATCCTCTTAGTAGCTTCTTCAGATTCCCTAATGAACTTATCAGCTTGTCTTACAACTATCTCCCGAGCCTCTGAGAAGCTACTACTACCTCTCAGTGGGCTTAACACGTAGACCACAGCGTTTGGTAAACTAATAGCTGTGGGACGCGTTAATATTAACAGCTCGCCAACATCAACCATATACTTCTTAAACGACACTAAGTCTTCTACACCACTATAATTCAACGCAGCTATTTTAAGAGCTTCAGCAGCAGCTCTAGCAATTTTACCAGCTCCACGTATCTTCATCTCTCTTATTTCACTAGCTATTTCTAACACTCTCTGAGGATACACACTCACAGATTTACACCTCTACGAGTGCTTTTAGACCGCTCATAATCTCCTCGAAAGATCTGCTTAGAGAGGTGACAGATCTCTCAACTAGGCTTAAAACTAGTGGTATAGCTTGTGGAGCAAAAAGACCATACTCTGTTACAATAGCATCTACATATTCTGAGGGCGTTACATCGTAAAGTGGCACTCGAGCTCTATAATCTACAGGCAACTTAGAAATTTCCTCCTCTGATACGAGGAATCTCCAATCATACTCTGGCAGTTTTAGAAGCTCTCCGTAGAGGGTTTCATGACTAAATTTTAGTATTGGCGCAACTACAAAAACTCTCTTACGAGCTTCTTTCGCAATTAGAGCTATTAGACTAGTACCTATTTTCGAGACGACTGCACCATTAGAAGCCACAGCCTCGGCTCCTACAATGATCTTATCGATGTTTTTCATGAAAAACCTCACAGCAGAGTCTATTATTAAGTAAACCTCGAAGCCTAAACTCTCGGCATATTCTACTAATAATAATCCCTCATTACCTGGTCGCGACTCTGTAACGTAGATCTTTACACTCTTACCTTGATCACTAAGATGTCTTAGTACTTTTCTCACAGCTAGGCTATTGCTATTACTCAATAGCACTTCGCCACTGACAATTCTCTTAGACATGATCTCAGCAGCCCTCTCTAAAGCACTCTCATATTTATCTCTGAGCTCTACAATGTACTTATCTACACTAGTAAAGCCATGTTCAAGAATGTAGAGTCCAATTTGTTTAAGTATATTTAGAGGAGCCATAGATGTAGGCCTCTCATTTAAAACAACATCCTTTAACTCAAGTAGGCGCTTTACTAGCTCTTTCTCACTACTCTTAACAGCTATTGAATAGAGTTCACTCAGAATATTAAAAGCGAGCTCAGAGCCTGTTAGTCTATACACTTCTTAACACCTTTTCCTTGAGCTTAAACCACAGAATCTGTACTTTTATACTTTCCTCTATATTTCACTCTTATTGGTGCGTCAGTGATGAGTGTGAAGTCTATTTTAAGCCCTATACTAGTAGTGCTCTTAGTGGTAGCCCTGATTTTAAATAGTAGTGCTGTGTACTCTCAGGGAGAAGTCAAATACATGGTGATAATATACGCTCCGCGTGTAAGCTTAAATAGTACTCTTAGTCGTGCAGAAGCACTTAATATTATTACTTCAACTTTACAATTAAAACTTGATGGTCCATTAAACCCAGATTACTACGCCTACTGGCTACTACTAGGTAAGATACCAGTAGAAAATATTTCACTACTAGAATACAAGCCTAGTGTTGAAGAGGAGGAGAGAATACGAGCACTATGGGGTAATGTGACGCTAGTAGATATACCACTAGTTAATTTAGAGTTAAACATCTCAGCTGTAAACACCATGTACAATTTAACATTCAACACCCTTAAACCCGAAATTCTCGAAATCCCAGTTAACAGCTCGATTTTCTGGAAACAGCTTAATACTAGTATTAAAGCTGAGCTTAGAGATGTAGAGCTCATAATTACATTAGAAGAATATAATGTAACTCTAATTGTGAGTAATATTACAAATTATAGGGCTACAGCTCCTAGAGCTATTAATGTAACAGATGTAGAAGGCGTAGCTAGTGGACTATACTACATAGTTTTCTACGCTTTTAGCATTGAAAATAACATTATCAAACTACTCTTCCCAGGCTCTCTGAGAACTAGTGGTTTCACATCCGAGAACATTAAGCCTATTGAGGGTCTACTAGTACCATGGACGCTTATCTATACATATAGAGACTTCTACGCTAAGCTGCCCGAGAGTGTAAAAGAGTGGATTATAAATCTAACAATTGAGACAACACAGAGAATATTAATAAAGGCTATTGACGACGTGAACACGAGTATGTATATCATATACACCCCACACGTGCTAGTAGCCGAAGCTCTCAATGTAACTAGTGGTGTTGATGAGAGACTTGTTGACACAGTTTTCTCAGTGTTTAAGACATTTCTACAGTTTAGAAAACCAGGTTTCCTCCTAGTTATCTTTAACCCGGTGGCTAATGGAGAAAGAGGTTTTGCTGTCTTCTACGGGAACTACACTGTGAACTCAGACCTAGATCTAACAGTATCACAGTTCACATCAATACTTCTTTCTTACTCACAGCTCTCACCAATACCAAGTCTAATAATACTCAATAACTCTGCTAAGCTTAGTGATAGAGTTAGAGAATTAGAGAGTCAAGTATCTGATCTCACTGGTAAAGTTAACGAGTTAAATACGACACTCCAAGACACTAATAACAGGCTTGCATCGTGTGAGAGTACTAGAGACTTACTAGAAGTTAAGTTATTTGGTATTAATGAGACCTTAAAGAGAGTTGAGGAGTTGGAGAGAACAGCTTATCTATATATTTCAACAGGACTACTAGTAACAGTAGCTATCGGGGTCTTACTGGGATTCTTCGCTATAAGATCTTGTAGAGCAATCAGTCTTAGACGCGTGAGAGAAATCAAGAAGTAAGTTCCTGGTTAGAAGACTAATACTGTTTACTTTTAAATTTTACGCATTATCATTACACTTACTTCACGTAGAGTACTGTTATTGCTAGTAGTGAG
>CAZMCE010000023.1:0-18316 GCA_964564855.1 uncultured Thermosphaera sp.
GTTTCCCACCTAAACTCTCTATAATGGCTCTAACTATTCTAACTGGAGGTTCCTGAGAACCAGCTAACGCATTACCCAACCAGTCGAGAACACAGAGTTTCGCATGCTCTATAACAGTCTTTGGAAGACTCTCAAACGAGATCTTTACAATAAAATTCGCTAGATCACTAGTTATAAGCATTCTATTTACCCCCAGATTAACTCACAAATGTAAAACCTTAAAAACCTCACATGCTCAATATCTTTACTATTTACTTTTAGAAATATAAACAATATCACAATGCATTATAATGAACTCTACAATTCCATTTATGTATATGCGGTGTATATGTATATAGAAAAATATATAGAAAATTTATAAATTCCTACTTCCACTACTATTATAGGAGGTACACTATGACCTTCAAGAAAATCATTATAATAGCTGCTGTTCTAGTTATTATAGCTGCTATTGTAGGTTACATTGCTGGCCGAGTAACAGCTCCACCTGTTACAATAACACCTACTCCTACACCAACTCCAAGCCCAACTCCAACTCCTATACCTACTCCAACACCAACCCCCACACCCACACCTACACCCACTCCAACTCCAACACCCACGCCTACTCCAACTCCAACTCCTACCCCTACACCTACTCCAATCCGTCTCACTCTAAGAATAGGCACTGCGAAAATAGGTACAACAGGGTATATGATAGCTGTGTATCTTAGTGATATTATAAAAAGAGAGCTTGGATATGATACCTATGTCTATCCATATCCATCAACAGACGCTAATGTTAAGGATCATGCTGTCGGCAACCTCGAAATGTCATATTCTAATGACTTACTCCTCATAGACCTATACACTAATGGTGAAACCTTCGGATTCTTTAAAGGAGTACTAGATGTAGCTAAAAAACACCCGGCACAGGCAATTTGGCTCTACCCCATGTGGACGCATGTAGTTGTTCCTGCAGCAAAAGCTGAGGAATTTAAGTGCTGGTCTGATCTTAGCGGTAGAAAAGGATTTTTAACACCTAAAGGATTTGGTAATCACTTAAACATGCTGAGAACTCTCGGAGCACTAGGTATAGATGTCACACATATTGAGCTGCCACTTAGTGGTGCTAAAGTTAAGGAGTCTTTTGATAAAGGAGAAATAGAATTTGTAGCTGTCTATACAGGTGGATTAGCACTAGCTCCATGGGTATCAGAACTAGAGATGTTAATGGACCTCAAGCCTGTGAACCTATGTCCAGGTGAAATTGAAAAACTAGAAGCTGCAGGAATACCTGTAATAACATTTGATGCTGCACAATTCTATAAACGTAATAAAGGCATGGGCAATATTACAGCAGTACCAACGTATTTTGGCTGGACAGCTTCAGAAGACGTCCCTGAAGAATATGTATATAACATTTTAGTTGTTATGGAGAAGAATATAAAAGATTACGCAAAAATGGTTCCAGAGCTAGGTATTGCAGCAGTTGACTTTACAAAATTCCAGGCTGATGGTGTAGCTTCACTCGTAGCATACAAGATCCCTGTGCATCCAGGGCTAGCCAGATATTTAAAGGAGAAGGGTCTGTGGAATCCTGCCTGGGATCCATTAATATTAAAAGTTAAAGCATAAAACTAAGAGATGGAGGCGTAATAATGAGTAGAATTAATAAAGTCCTTTTTTTAATTTATCTCATTTTCTCCATTATATTTTTAACTAAAATGTTATATTACTTTATAACAGGTTTAGGTGGACCAATATATCACACTGTAACGGTAGTGCCACTATGTCTAGCCTTAGCTGCTTTATATCCTATAGCACGTGGAGAGAAACTTTACAGTAAGCTTAGTTATACTTTAAACTACATTTTAGCTTTAATAATAGTGGGCATTGGCGTTGGGGCCTCTATATACTTAACTATTAATTATGAGGAAATATTACTGGTTAGGGCTGTTACTCCATCAGCTTTAGACATATTCATATCAATATTGCTATTAATTGCTGTGTATGAATGGTTGTGGAGAAATAATAAAGTAATATTGTTCTTAGCAATAGGACTTCTACTTTACAGTGTTTATGGATCATATTTTCCAGGTCCACTGTGGCATCCTGGTATTTCATGGTTAAGAGCTTTAACATCATTAACTACAGAGTTCGAAACGGGCCTGTTCAGCATATTAGCTCAAATAGCCGCTACAACTGTAGCTGGTGTAGTATTAATCACAGCCTTAGCCTCTGCTTTTAAAGTTCAAGACTCTATAATAAAAATTATACTAAGTCTTGTAAAGAAAAGAAGATACTTAGTACCTGAATCAGCTGTAATATCCTCTGCTATGGTTGCTATGGTATCTGGATCTGGAGCTGCTAACGTAGCTATGACTGGGCAGTTCACAATACCTTTAATGAAGAGGAGTGGTCTTAAACCTCACTGGGCAGGTGCTACAGAGGTTGCAGCGAGTGTTGCAGGTATAATAACACCGCCAGTTATGGGTGCTGCTGCATTTATAATGGCTAATATACTAGGTGTGCCTTACTGGGAGGTTGCTGTAAGAGGATTTATTATAGCAGGCATATACTATGTTGTCCTCTTCTTCTCGGTTGCTATGAGGGGGTTACTAATGATTGGGAGAGGTGAAGGTGCTGAGGACTTACTTATTGTAAAGCCCAATATATTTGATGTGATTAAATTCATATTATTCTTTGCCATAATAGCAGTACTCATCATATTTCTCGGTATTTACTGGTGGGATCCCATGACAGCTGCCTATATTGCTGTATCAATATTTGTAGTACCTTACACTATAGTGGAATTTATATCTTACTCACACACGTCACTAAAGGATAGACTTAAACACTTAGCTAATTGCTTCATAACCTTCATAATAGAATATACGAAGGAGGTTTCAGGTCTAGTAATGCTTTTAGCCAGCTTAAGCATGATAGTAGGTGTATTTACTATTACAGGTTGGGTTATAAAACTACTCGGCTATATAGTAGCCATTGGAGCTCAGAACTTAGTTCTCGTATTGATTATTGGATACTTTACAGGGCTAATTCTCGGTATGGGTTTACCGCCTTCAGGAATATATATACTGTTAACTTCACTACTATACGCTGCTTTCTGGCGTTTAGGAATAGATCCGTGGGTTGCACAATTCTTCTTTTTCTATACAAGTATACTTGGAGAATATGTCCCACCTGTCTCAGTAGCTGGCGCTGTAGCTGCTAGAATAGCAAAAGCAGAGTATTTCAAAACAGTTCTAGCGGCAGGATCATATTTATCATCACTATTTCTAATGTCATTCATTATATACTTTAGACCTGAACTTGTAACACCTACACTGATAGCTATAGTTAGTGCTATAGAGGTTATTTTAGGTCTCACAGCTATTTCAATAGCAATTCATCATAAAGGAATAAGCTCTAATAAAGCAATTAACACAGCATTTAAAATAATTATAGCAATAATAGGTATACTACTCGTGTTTAAAAACGTATTTAATATAATAGGACTTCTATATTATACACTATTCTCACTCGTCGTAATATTAGATGTAATAGCATTATATATAATGTTCAAATAAAAATAACATAAAAGATCCTCTTCAATATAATAGTTTTTAATAACTAGCATTTCACATCACACTTAGTCCACCCCATTAACAACAATGCATTTCTCTCCACTAACACTTGAGGCTCAAAGCGAATTTAATGATCTTAGTTCTCATTAACACAAGTTTAATAATATCTGCAACTCTGAAACAATACATTTACAATTACATGTACATCTTAAAAATATATGTAACACTTAAATATAGTGTTCGTTTAATCTCTCTATTCTGCATAAGGCTCATTATCATAGTGCAGTGAATTCTACATGAGATTATATGTTAGTACCTAGGGTATAGACTATTTGTAATGGTATTCTCTATTAAAGTTAATATAGTCGGTGAAATAAGCGTGTTGGGCTCTTATGTCTCTATGTACAAGCTCATTTATCATGTAAATTTAAAGATATAAATGTACGAAGCATTTAATAATATTGCTAGAGGTTGATGCATGGTTAGACTTTTTGAGTATCAAGGAAAGCATATTTTAAAAATACATGGTATACCTGTGCCTGAGGGCTATGTCGTCTCTAGGTTTGATAATATTCAAGAAGCTATAGGAAGAATTATTGAAAAAATTGAAATAGGGAAGGGTGTTGCTATTAAGGCCCAAGTCCTCACGACTGGTAGACTTAAAGCTGGAGGTATTAGTTTTGCATCAACAGTTGATGAGATCGTATCTGTGGCATCTGAAATGTTTAATAAGAAAATAAGGGGTATGAGTGTTGAAAAAGTTCTTATTGAAGAGAAATTAGAAGTAGATAGGGAGTTTTATGTTAGTATTACAGTATCAGATTCTTATAAGATTAAAGGACCTGTGCTCCTCTTCAGTACAGAAGGCGGTGTTGATATTGAAGAAGTAGCTGAGAAGTATCCAGAGAAAATATTGTTTATGCCTATTGACTACACTAAGGGTATTGATGAGCATGAACTCGAGAAATCTCTCTTAGCACTAAATATACCAAGTAATATAATTAAACAACTAGTTAATATTATGTTGAAACTTTATGAAGTGTTTAAGAAGTATGATGCACACACAGTTGAAGTTAACCCTCTTATTCTAACAAAAGATGGTAGATTAGTTGCAGCTGATTGTAGAATAACTATAGATGACAGCTCAATATTTAAGCACCCTGAACTCGGTATTGAAGTTCCACGCGATGTTACAAGGCCAATAACAGACTTCGAGAAAATTGCTTGGAAAATTGAGGAAAATGACTATAGAGGTGTATGCTTCTTTATGCAACTTGTAGATGACATAGGCGAGATAGCAAAAGGAGGTTACATAGCATTTCATGGTATAGGTGGAGGGGCATGTATGTTAGCAGCTGAGGCTCTACTTAAACGGAACTTTAAATTAGCAACATATCTTGATACTAGTGGAAATCCAACAGCTTTAAAAGTGTATAGAGGTATGAAGGTAGCATTATCACTACCGGGAATTGAAGGATATTGTTTAGCCGGGGCTGTAATAGCAAATCAAGAGCAGTGGTATCATGGATTTGCTATTGTTAAAGTACTGAGGGAGTATGCTAAGTATAAACCAGGTTTTCCAGTAGTAGTGTTAATAGCTGGTAATAAAGAAGTAGAAACACATAAAATAATAAGTGAAGGCTTAGCTAATGTTCCGTTAAGATGGGAGCTTTATGGAAGAGAGAGGGTATTTGATATAGATTTCATAGCTGATAGGCTTACTAAACTAATTGAAGACTACAAGCAAGATAAAGTTAAAACCGGAGACATCATGGATTTTGTTCGTGTAGAGAGACCTTCTGAAGACGAGTTAAAACACTATATATGGTTTAAAACAACAACAGGAAGCGAAATATACATAGATCTTAGAAAGTGCATAGCACCAGTATGCGGATTTGCGTGTGTGAAAGCTTGTAGATGGATGGGTACAGGTGCGCTGAAAATAGAAAAAGGTAAGCCTAATATTGTCTCTAAAGATCCAGAAGCACTACGTAGATTGTGTACTGAGTGTCTTGCATGTGAATATTATTGTATGTTAAAAGGAGGAGGGGCAATTAAGATCGTGGTTCCAATGTATGGGCTTGAAGAAGTCATAAAGAAGTATTATCATTTATATAGGTGAAGTGTAGTGGCGATACTTATAGATGAAAAAACAACCGTTCTAGTACAAGGTATTACTGGTAGAACTGGTGCATTTGGAACTAGAGCTATGCTTGAATATGGTACAAAAGTTGTCGCTGGTGTAACTCCTGGACGTAGAGGAGAAAGTGTGTGGGGTGTACCAGTATTTAATACAGTTAAAGAAGCTATAAATGAAGTTGGCCCAGTAGATCTTAGTGTAGCTTTTGTTCCAGCACCTCAGGTAAAAGATGCTGTGTTAGAAGCGCTGGAATCCGGCATAAAAACAATCGTAGTCCCTGCAGAGAGAGTTCCTCTACACGATATTCTCATAATGTTGAGTTATGCGAGAAAAACAGGTTCAAGAATAATTGGACCAGGCTCTCTTGGTCTTATAAGTCCTGGTAAAGCATCAGCGGGCTGGATTGGTGGCGCTAAGGAGCTTATAGAAGAGTCATTTAAACCAGGCAACATTGGTGTTATCTCTAGGAGTGGTGGTGGTGTAACAACTATTTGCTGGTTACTAGCTCAGCATGGATTAGGTGTAAGTACAGCTATTCACGTGGGTACAGAGCCTATTATTGGTACAACAGGAGCTGAACTTCTAAGAGAATTTCAAAAAGACAGTGAAACTCACGCAGTAGTAGTTTTTGGCGAAATTGGTGGTCTTATGGAGATTGAAATGGCTGAGGTTATAAGAAATAATGAGTTTAAAAAGCCCATAGTATTCTACATAGCTGGGAGGATGTTGCCATCAGGAATGCGCTTCTCACACGCCAGTGCTATTATTGAGAGAAGAGCAGATACAGCTGAATATAAGGAGAAAATACTCGAAGAGGTGGGAGCTTACATAGCTAAGAAACCAGTGGAATTAGCTACAATCGTGAAGCAGCTAATAAAGAGGTAATGTATATGAAGCGCTTAGTGCTCAGATCACTACTATTTGTGCCTGCAAATAACTGGAGGTTAATTGAGAGTGCGAAAAGACAATTAGATGCTGATGCTATTATACTCGACTTAGAAGATGCTGTACCAATTGATGATAAAGAAACAGCTCGATGGTTCATTAAAGATGCTATTAAAGAGTTAAAGGATGTGGGTCATACTATAGTAGTCAGAGTAAATAGCATTACATCGGGCCTCATTAAAGAAGATCTTGAGTTTGCTGTGCAAAAGGGAGTTGACATTATAATGTTGCCAAAATCAGAGTCAAGAGATGATGTGATAATATTGGAAAAAATGTTAGAGGAGGAAGAGTACAAGAAAGGCTTAAACCCAGTAGCAATAATACCGCTAATTGAGAGTGCACGTGGAGTTCTAAATTCATATGAAATAGCAATAGCCAGTAAGAGAGTAATAGCTATTGCATTTGGAGCTGCAGATTATCTTCGAGATCTTGGGCGAAGCTACTTTACATTATCGCCAGAAGAACACGAGTTATTATATCCGCGAGCTCAACTATCTATAGCTGCGAGAAGTGCGGGAATATATGCAATAGACACACCATTTCTAGGTTTAATAATAGACCTTAAAGGAGTTAGAAAAGAAGCAGAGATAGCATTAAGCTTAGGATTTAAAGGGAAAATGTGTATACACCCCTCACATATAAAAATCATAAATGAGGTGTTCACCCCGCTAGAAAAAGACATTGAATTAGCGAGAAAAATAGTAAACGCATATGAAGAAGCTGTAAAGAGGGGGTTAGGAGCAACATCTGTAGAAGGTAGGATGATTGATAAAGCAACCTATGAACAAGCAAAAGAATTGTTAATGATGGCTGAAATAATAAAAGAGAAGGGGAAGAAGCTAGTGAGAAGTGATTTTTAATCTAACTTCTATTTGGAGTTTATTGAAGCTCACGTATAATATTCATACGACACTTTAGAGTTCCATGGTGAAAATAAGTAGTGTTAGGAGTTGTAGATAAAGTCTTCGTGGCTGATGTTGTAATTATTGGTAGTGGATTATCTGGATTATCAACTGTGTACTTTCTAGATTTACTCAGTAAAGAAAAAGTTAAAATAGCTATAATTACTAAATCGCCTATAGGCTATGGGACCTCAACATACTATTCAGCTGGTATTTTTCGATGTCCTGTTAATGGTTACACTATTGAGGACTATATAGAGGATACCATTGATGCTGGCAGGTACATTAATAAGAAGACCTTAGTTGAATTATTAGCTTCAAGAGCTACTAAGTGCATAAGATCTTTAGAAGGACTGGGTCTTAAATTCATGTCTTCAAAGGGTAAGTTAAAAGTTGTGAGTAGAGAGCACCTCTTTGCTGGTAGAGAGTTAATTACTGCTCTCAGGAACTATGTTTTCAGTAGACCTAATACTGTATTGTTAGAAAATACTCATATGTTAGATATTGTTAGGAATAGTGATGGTAGTTTTAGTACTATATGTGTAACAAGTAGGGGTAATTACGTGGTTGTTAATAGTAAAGTTGTTGTATTAGCTACTGGAGGTGCTGCTAATGTATATGTGAGAAGTGATAATCCTCAACAACTATCATGTGACGGCCATGGTACGTGTCTTAGATTAGGAATACCACTAATTGATATGGAGTTTATACAGTTCTTTCCCCTAGGTATTGCAGAACCTGGAAAACCAAGCTTTATGATACCATTTACTGAGGGAAGACTAGTAAATAGGTTGGGGGAGGATGTTGTAGCTAAGTGTAATTTAGAGAGTTTAGGTAAAGCTGTAGTTTTTAATAGAGACAGACTATCTGTGTGTATAATGTTAGAGGTAATGAGAGGTAATGATATTAATGGAGCTCTACACTTACACTTTGAACATCTATATTCCGGAGAAGATGTAAATGACTTATCACTTTACGCTAATGAGCTGGGGAGAAGACTTGGTTTACAATCACCTATTAGAGTTTTACCCACAGCACATTTCTCTATGGGTGGTGTTGAGACAAGCAGTGATTTAGAGACATCTATTAGTGGACTTTA
Source organism: uncultured Thermosphaera sp. (assembly GCA_964564855.1). Taxonomy (GTDB): domain Archaea; phylum Thermoproteota; class Thermoprotei_A; order Sulfolobales; family Desulfurococcaceae; genus UBA285. The sequence continues at coordinate 8,653 of CAZMCE010000023.1, forward strand.
TGTAGTTGGGGAATTAGTAGGTGGTATTCACGGAGCTAATAGACTAGGAGGTAATGCTTTAACAGCTTGTGTTGTCACCGCTGAGAAGGTGGCTGAGAATATTTTAACTTATATATGTGGTAGATCAAGGGAAAAGATCGACACGCACGTAGAGAGAGGTGTTAACCATGTTCTTGAAGAATACAGATTAAAGAGCGGAGAATACGTACCATCTGAAATAAGGAACAGAATTCGCAATATAATGTGGTTTAAAGCAGGTATCATAAGGAGTGAAGAGTTATTACAAGAATGTATTGAAGAGCTACTAGAGATCTATGAGAGTTTAGGTAAAGTTAGAATAGCTAATTTTAAGGAGGTTATTGAATATTCAGAAATGCTAAATACTCTATTAACATCTCTAGCTATAACACACTCAGCACTATTACGAAGAGAAAGTAGAGGAGCTCACTTTAGATTAGATTATCCAAAAGAGAGTAGTAACTGGGTTAAAAACATTAGAGTACTATATGAGAATGGTAAATTTAGATGTAAGGAAGTGTAAGTAGAAGCATCATTAACTTAATATGTGCTGTTAAGTTGAAGTTTATAGTAGAAGAGAATGGTAAAACTGTTCTAGTAGTATTTAAAATATAATGACCATGTACTATGAGCTTATAGTGTGTTAAAGCTCTTCATAAGAGTTTTTAAGATCTCTGGTTTAAATCTTTTTTCTCAGACTATTTAGAGTTTTCAATACCTCAGAGCTTAGTGCTTCATTTAAATTCATAGCATACGCTATGAGTTCTGATAAGTGTAGTATTTTTAATTCTGTGTATTTCTTTAAATTATAGAGGCAGAGTGGACATGGTGTTACAACTATATCTGCACCGTTATTCATAATACTCCACGCTATTCTCTCAGTATTTCTCTTAACAATACCTGGCTCTGCAAGTACGTGGAATGAGCCGCAACAATATGTCCTATAGGGATATTTTATAGGCACAGCACCTAGAGCTTTAATAATATTCTCAATTACTTGCGGGTTCTCGGGATCATCTATGGCAATAACTCTTGGTCTTAGTAACATACACCCGTAGTAAGCTGCTACTTTAACACCCTTTAAATCGCTTTCTACAAGCTTAGCAATATCATTAAGCCTGTTTGAGAGTACTTCAACTAAGTGAATTACTTTAAGCCCACCACGATAAGGCTCAATCTCGTCTTTTAAGTAATCAGCGATTCTCACATATACCTCTGGTTTACTTAGAGGTAGCTGCTCTGCCTGCTTTAAGGTATTATAGCAGAATGGGCAGAGAGTAATAATAGTGTTTGTGTTCAACTCGCGTGCTTGTAATTGTGCTGTTGTGAATGTTCTAAAAGAAGATACGTACTTTACATGATCTATTGTTGTTGTGCCAGGAAAGCCTCCACAGCAATACCAATTAGTGATCTCGACAAGCTTATAGCCGAGGGCTGTAAGTACGGCTATAGAGGACTTTTCTACTTCGAGAAAGTCTCTTTTTATAGAGCAACCAGGGTAGTAAAGTAGTGTTTGCATATAGACCATCACCCTGTGGATTTACGAGAATAAGTGACTAGTAGTATTGATGGAGTGGTTTCTTCAATAAGTATTTCACCATATGTTCTCGGCTCAATACCGTTTTTAAGAGCTAATTGTCTAAGCGTCTCGATCACGAGGCCTGGAGCTACATCACGAGGACACTTATCCACACACGTCATGCAGGACACACAAATCCATATAGACTTCACCTTAGCTACATCAATATCACTTAACTGCACAGCTCTAATAACAGCCGCTGGATGTAAGTCCATGAAACTAGCAACTGGACATACAGCTGTACAGAGACCACACTGCATACAAGCTGTTACCTCCCTCCTAGTATACTCTCTAATATACTCTCTAAGTTCTCTTGGAGTAAACTTCAACCCCACCATAAAACCTCACCTTTTTCATTAAGAACAATTATACTGAACGAGGTAGTAAGCTCTCTCCCACCTAATCTTACACAGTGAGTTGCACAGCTGTTGCACGGATCATAGGCTCTAATAATACTCTCCAATGTAGTTATAGTTTCAGGACTTGGATTACCTACTGACCTAATTTCTTTTACTAACTGCACGGAAGCTTTACTTAGATTTGTATTTATAGTAGTGTTATTTATAGTTGTTGGTGTAATTATCCTAGCTCTAGTAACAACCATATTATCATCAACGCTGTAATCGTGTATTAAGGTCCCTCTGGGAGCCTCAATGACACCTACACCTCTACTCTCAGGCTTACCTGTAAAACTAACTACATCACCCTCAAACAGCTCCTGACGTCTAGTAAGCTCACTAATCATTTCTAGAGAGTGGAGAATTTCCACAAGCCTAGCCCAGTGGTAGAGCACTATGTTACTCAGTGGTTTTCCACCAGCCATATCAATAAGCCTCTTGTACTCTTCACTAGCCCTCTCACCGGGTACTTTCTCAGATACGTTTAATCTTGCAAGTGGACCTACCATTACTGCTGACTCTTCACTAAAGAGCTTTGCGCCAGCTGGCTTGTAGTAAGGTAATGTTGCATGACTCCAGTTAGTAAGAGCCTCACCTATGATGTTCGTGTATAGTAAGGGATTACTGGTTTCACTTACAACTCTACCTTTAGAGTCAACTACTCTTAGAACTCCATCATAGAATTCTAAAGCCCCCTCTTTGACAAGCCCCATACTGTAACACTTCATAGTGAACTCTTCACGTTCTAAAAGCTTCTTGAACAACTCGCTCTTAACAATCTTCTCGTCAAAGAACTTGTAGAGTACTTCAACAGCTTTACTTATCTCTACTAGAGTTTTCTCAACCTCAGTTATATCTTCTCTGGTAAACCCTCTACAAACACCACCTGGAAGAACAACAGGTCCATGCTGTATTTTACCCATAAGCTTGCTCTCTATTTTCTTAAGTAAGCTACGTGTTTTTAAAGCTAATGAGGTTATTTCAGGGTTTTTAGATAGTAATTTAACTATGTCCCTCTGATCCTCACCCCACAATACTAAATCTGGAAGTCCTATAAAGCTAAAATGTAGAAGGTGGCTATCTAGGATCTGCATATAGTTTACTAGTATTCTAGTAAGCTCAGCTCTTAATGGTGGTTTACGTCCAAACACAGCATCAACAGCTTTACCTGAAGCTAGGTGATGAGACCAGCTGCAGAAACCACAAATAGCTGATACCACTCTCGGCAAATCCTCAACTTGCCTATTTACAGCAATTTTTTCAAATCCTCTAAACTCCATTATCTGGTAGAGTGCTTTAATATCATTACCACTAGTAACTATTATTATTCTAGCAACACCTTCAACTAGTGTAATAGGATCTAGTGTTTTTAGAAGCTTATACTCAGCCATATCTCACACCTCACTTATGTAATCTACTTAACTTATATGTAAGTGACTTTCTGAGAGTATATCTGTAGAATAAGCCTACTACATCTATAATTTTACCTAGCTCTCTAACTAGACCCTCCTCTAAAACCCTCTTCTCAGAATCAACCATGAGTATTGAGGCTACTGTAGATATAGCTGAGAGCCCACTATCAGAGCCCCACTCTACAGGACCACCACACCCTGTACATGGATAATTAACTCTTATACAGCTGTAGTCGCAAATAGTCCTCGTTGCAGGCCCCATGCAGAGAACTCCTTGTTCAAGGAAGCACTTGCTCTCATCTAATTTGATCTCGTGGAGTCTCTTAATGCCAGGCATTACAATTTTAGTTGTCTTTGGATTTCTAGGACACTTATTACACAGAGACTCCGGGTCTCCTAGTAGTAGTGGTTTACTTTCAAGTTTCTTCTTTTCAGCATAATGTACTAGTATCTCAAAGAGCTGTTCAAGAACCTTATCTCCTGGAGGACATCCAGGTGCAAGTATGTCTGGCTCAACTACGTCTGTATATGCTGAGTACTCTACGGGCTGTGGAAGTCCTAGAGTTTCACTTTTAAGTCTCAAATCTACTTGTGAGGCAATAGTTTCATATACTTCTGTGGGTTTATAGAGAGAATTTAAACCCGGTATATCACCATAAATACTGCAAGTTCCAAATGAAACTTTAACATGAGCCTTAGTAGAGATCTCTCTAGCTAATTTAACTTCCTCCTCTGTTGATATACCACCCATGTGTATTAGTACGTCAATTCTGTCCAACTTTAAGAGATCTTGGAGTTTTCTATCTACAATAGTAGGCCAGTAGACTATCTCGTAATGCTTTAATAATTCAAAGAGTTTTTCACCTAGACTTGCAAGTGCTACATCACAGCCTCCACATATAGCCCCTGGAAGAACTGCTAGTTTAAGCATATCTACCACCTAGAGGACCTAGTTTTCTAATCTCATCAGCAAAATCATTAATTACTTTAACTAGCTTAGAAGCCTCAGTAGCACTAATCCACTCTAATCTCACTCTTTCAGGCTCAACTCCAACTTGCTGTAATAACCTCTTAACTAAGTATACTCGCTTAAATGCCTTAAAGTTTCCTGCTACATAGTGGCAGTCGTTAGGTGTATGACATCCTCCTATTAAGACTCCATCAGCACCATTTAGAAACGCCGTGATTATCATTGAAGGTGAAATCCTACCAGTACATGGGACTATTACTGGGATGACACCTGGATCATAACGTAACCTCATAACACCAGCTGTTTCAGCTGCTGCACCCGCACACCACTTACAGAAAAATGCAACTATTTTAGGTCTCCAGGACACTTCTACTTCACCCCCAACACGGCTTTAACTACTTCGAGAGCCTGTTCTTCTCTGTAATTTCTCAGTTGTATGGCTTCAACAGGACATGCAGCTGTACACATTCCACAACCTTCACAGAGAACCTCATTAACGTGAGCTTTACCATTAGTAATTTCAATGGCATTATATGGACATATAGTTACACAAACTCTACACCCATTACACCTGTCTCTGTCTACCTCGGCAATAATGGGCTCTTTCTCAATGTAACCGCGTAAGAGTAGTTCAGCGGCTTTAGCAGCAGCACTTGCAGCCTGCGCTATGGATTCAGGTATGTCTTTAGGCCCCTGTACAGCACCAGCTACTAGTATACCGGCAACAGAAGTTTCAACAGGTTTAAGTTTAGGGTGTGCTTCACTAACAAACATGAACTGATCTACTGGTATTTTAAGTATCTCTGCAAGTTTCCTGTCAAGAGCTGATATCATACCGGGAGCTAAAACCACTAGATCAGCTCTAATTACAACCTCGCGGTTATCTAAGAGATCATAGCCTTCAATCACTACATCACCCGTTAATCTATCCTTGTAAATTCTTGAGACTCTGCCCTTAATGTATATAGCTCCATGTTCTTGAGCTCTCTTAATAAATTCCTCAAAGCCCTTACCACCAGCTCTCACATCAATGTAAAACACGTAAGCTTCACCATCAGGCACACGTTCAAGAAACAGCAGTGCGTGTTTAGCAGTATACATACAACAGATCTTAGAGCAATAAGGTAGGTGGTTTACATCACGTGATCCAACACACTGAATAAACACTATTTTCTTTACAAGTCTCTTATCACTGGGTCTTCTAATCTCTCCACGTGTTGGTCCCTGAACATCCAGTATTCTCTCAAATTGCAGAGAGTCTATAACGTCATTTTCTACTCCATACTGATATTCTGGCAACTTCTCAGCCTGGTAGAGATCATAGCCAGCAGCTACTACTATAGTACCAACAACTTCCTCCACCATCTCCTCGCGCTGCTCTAGATCAATAGTTTTAACTGGACATACTTTAATACAACGACCACACTTATTACAGTGTTCAAAGTCCACCACGTAGGCTGAGGGTACTGCCTGCGCAAATGGTATGTAAATAGCTTTTCTCTTACTAAGCCCTCTATTAAACTCACTAGGAACTTCAACTGGACACACCCTCTCACAGAAGCCACAAAGAGTGCACTCGCCTACCTTAACACCTCTAGGTTTAACTCTCAACTTAACCTTGAAGTTTCCTACATAGCCTTCAATACTCTCAACTTCTGTTAACGTATATATCTTAACTAATGGGTGTCTCGCCACTTCTGCCATTAGTGGTGTTAATATGCATTGAGCACAATCTAAAGTAGGAAATGTCTCGTGAAGCATTGCCATTTTACCACCAATACTAGGAGTCTTTTCAACTAACACAACAGGTATACCCATCTTAGCAAGTGTAAGTGCAACTGTAATTCCCGCTATACCTCCACCTATAACTAAAGCTTTCCTTGTGACATTTGCTCTAATAAGCTCATAGGGCTTATTACCACGTAGTTTAGCTACCGCCCCAGCTATTATTCTCACAGCTTTCTCAGTAGCTAAGTTCTTATCTAAGTGAACCCAGCTATCGAGCTCTCTAATAGAAACCATTTCAAATCTATACCTGTTTAAGTCAGCTCTCTCTACTGTTCTTGCAAATGTCTCGTAGTGTAGTGATGGTGTACAAGCAGCTACAACTACACCATCTAATTTATGCTCTCTAATAGCTCTAACTATGATCTCTTGTCCAGGTTCAGAACACAAGTAAACATAATCCTCAACGTGAACTACCCCGGGGAGATTTCTAATCTCCTCTAAAACTCTTTTAACATCAATAACACCAGCTATATTCACACCACAATGGCAGATAAAAACACCTATACGCAATAATCTCGCCTCATTTACAAAACTCCCAGTGTATTACTCAGTTTAATCCGGAGGTTAAAAAATATGAGCTTGAATTCACAGCATTTTAGAGAGGCCTCTTTAACAACTCGTTTTTCTTCTCAATACTTTTCTCAAGAACCTCTTCTATTAGATTTCTACCCGTACTATCTATTGCCACTACTAATGGGCCAAAGTCCTCTACATCGAAGACCCATACAGCTTCTGGTATGCCGAGATCAAGCCAGTACACGTCTATAACGCGCTTAATAGACTGTGCAGCTAAGACCCCAGCACCACCAGTAAATGTGGTATAAACTGCACCGTACTTAGCACAGGCTTCGGCAGTCTTCTTACCCATACCGCCTTTACCAATAATAATTCTAACACCAAGCTTCTCAATAACCTCGTGCTCGTAGAGCTCCATCCTAGTACTAGTTGTAGGGCCACCTGCTAGCACAATCCACTGATCATCTTTCTTAGACACAACAGGTCCACAGTGATATATCACGCCATCTCTTAAATTAAATGGTAGTGGTCTATTTTCCTTTAAGTACTCTATAATTCGCTTATGTGCCGCATCTCTAGCAGTGTAAATTACACCAGTTAAATATATAATATCTCCTACACGTAGCTTCCTGACATCCTCCTCGGAGAGCGGGGTTTTTAATTTAAACTCAGCCATAGAATCACCACTACTGTGATATAACATATTCACCTGTAGATTTAATAGTTATAGTTGCTCTCCTCGCAGCCCAACACTGAAATACAACAGCTACAGCATATGTTGCTGGGTGTCTATAGGCATAGTCAATGTGAACTGCTAGAGCTGTTGTTTTCCCACCCATACCCATAGTACCTATACCAAGCTCATTGATCATATCTAAAAGCTTCATCTCAAGATCGGCTATAACAGGCTCAGGATGTCTTGACCCTATTTTCCTCACGACAGCACACTTCTTAGCTAAGTAAACAGCTTTATCAACTGTACCGGCAATACCAACTCCAATAATTGTTGGTGGGCAGGGCATAGCACCAGCTTTAACAACAGCATCGAGTACAACCTCTTTTACACCCTCAAGTCCCTTACCTGGAGGTATCATAGTGAATACAGTTACATACTCTGAGCCCCCACCTTTAGGAACAACTGTGATTTCTACGTAGTCTCCTTCAGGGTCAACACCATCCCACATAATTACTGGGGTATATCTACCAGTATTGTCGCCGGGATTACGGCCTGTGATAGGGTCTACGCTATTTGGTCTTAGTGGTATTTGTTTAGTAGCTAAACGCGTAGCTTCAATTAAAGATTCTTCAATAACACCTATTGCTGGGAATTTAGCTCCAAGTTTAACATAATAGGTTATGAGACCAGTATCCTGGCATATAGGAGCTTTAAGCTTCTCTGCTAGCTCAATATTTCTGAGTATGGCTGCTAATTGAGCTTTCGCAGCTTCATTTGTCTCTTCTAAGTAAACCCTCTGTAAAGCCTCTTTTACATCTGGTGGTAGATATATAGAGGCTACTTTAAGCCCCTCACTAACAGCTCTAACTATTATGTCTTTAAAACTCTTCACGCGCATCACACTTGCGGCATTTTCTTTACTAATCCATGTTCTAATAGTACTCTCATCTGCTTTCTAGGCCTCTCAATAAGCTCCCTGATCTCTGCTTCTAGCTCACTTCTCGAAAGCTTTCTCCTAGCATAGCCTAACTCTATAGCTTTCTCAGCTACAGCCATAGCCTCTCTTACATAGAGCTCTGGTTCATTCATAGTCCCTATAATTCTCTCTTCATGTATACCAGTCTCTTCACTATACTTAGCTACAGCTTCTGCAGCAGCATAGAACATTTCGTCAACCATTTTTCTTGATCTAACAGTTAAAATACCTCTAAATACTGCGGGAAAACCTAGACTATTATTTATTTGATTTGGAAAATCACCTCTACCAGTAGCAACTATTCTCGCACCAGCCTCTTTAGCCTCCCAAGGCCATATTTCCGGCACTGGATTAGCCATTGCGAAGACTATTGGGTCTTTATTCATCTCCCTAATCCACTCCTTCTTAATAACACCGGGCCCCGGTCTTGAAGCAGCTATAACTACATCAGCTCCCCTAAGAGCCTCTCTAATACCACCCTTTATACACTCCGGATTAGTCTCAATAGCTATTTGATACTTCCAAGGATTAGTCTTCTTTAACTCTTCAATATCCTCTTTCTCCCTGTGTAAAATACCCTTAGAATCCACTACAATAATGTTCTCCGGCCTAGCTCTGAAGACTTTAAGATATCTATAAATACACACATTCGCTGCTCCAGCACCTATTAGTGCGAACTTTGTGTGCTCAAACTTCCTACCAGTAAGTTTAAGGGCGTTTATTAAGCCTGCTATAGTTACAAGCGCTGTTCCCTGCTGATCATCATGCCAGACAGGGATATCCAGGATCTCATGAAGTCTCTCCAATAAGTAGAAACATTTAGGTGACTCTATGTCCTCTAAATTAATAGCTCCAAAACTAGGTTCTAGAGCTTTAACAATATATATGAACTTCTCCGGATCAGTTTCTTTTATTACAATTGGAACAGCATCAACGCCGCCAAGATACTTGAAGAGCAGAGCTTTACCCTCCATTACTGGTAATCCAGCAGCTGGACCAATATTTCCTAATCCAAGAACTCTAGTACCATCACTAATTACAGCGGCAGCATTCCACCTCCACGTATACTCAAATGATAAGTCCTCCCCACCCTCCTTAATTCTCTTACACGGCTCAGCAACACCCGGCGTGTACCATATGTTAAAATCATCAAAACTAGTAATAGAACATCTCGGTACAACCTCTATTTTCCCCTGATAGTACTTATGAAGCTTCTCAGCGAGAACAAACCAGTCTTTTTTAACCTGACTCATAGAGATTTACACCATTTAAGTTAAATTACCATACACAATTTTAACTTTTCTCATATAGACTCTACATACTTATACATA
>CAZMCE010000024.1:0-17722 GCA_964564855.1 uncultured Thermosphaera sp.
AGCATATGACCACAATATAAATCCCAAGTACTGTGGGTGTCTAGAGTACTTGTAAATACCCCATGTTACAATATTTTGCTTAGTGAACTTTCCGTAAAGCCAGTTCACAGTTGCAACAAAGAATATAGCTACGCCTACTATTAGTATTGTAAAAAATGACAGTAAGAAGTAGACTTCCCAGAATTCGCCATATGGAAATAATTGGTTGATTAGTAAGCCAATTGGTAAAATAATAATGCTCACGGTAAATGTCAAGATATTGTAGGGTAAGTAGACTATATTACCAAGTTCGAGAATATAGCGGACGTTATATACTTTCTCAGACCACGTTGCTCCAGGCATTAAGTCTATTAGTGGAAGCCACAAGACCCTTAATACACCAATACTTGCCAAGAGGAACATTGTAGATGCAAAATAGCCAAATGTTGGGAGGTATAGTGCTAGAGAACCTAGAAATGTTATTTTCCACTTCTTCAAGGCAAATCCTAGAATTATTAATGTGATAACCAATACTAAGCTAATGTAACCTATAGGCCTCACTGTGTTAATGAAGTTTTCAGCTTCATCCCACATAAACCAGTAATCAGGGAATATTTTAAATAGTTGTTCTCGTAGGATAATTGGAAGTAATATAGTTGAAGTTAATAATGCTATAGAGAATAGAGAGGCTAAAGCTATAGATAGTAACATTAAATACCTATGCACATATTTCACCAAACACTCTGCATGATTAGAGTGTGAAATATAGTTTAAATATTAAATTGTTGAACACTCGAGCTCTAAGTATTAGACGCTATTATTTACTCGTATCTCAGTGCTACTGCTGGCGGTATTTTAGCAGCTCTATATGCTGGAAACACTCCTCCCGTAATACCAACTAGTAGTGTGAGACCTGCAGCTCTGAGTATACCAGTAGCTGTTATTTTTGGGGATGCGCGTATGACTATAGTCTGAAGCGATGCTCTGACTTCAAATCCAATTGAGGCTAGTGCGTGTGCTCCAATAGCGCCGAGGACAATACCTATAATTCCACCAATTATACTCATAACAATACTCTCAGCGAGTATCATTAAGAGAACTTGGCTATCTCTAAAGCCTAGAGCCTTCAACACACCTATTTCACGTGTTCTCTCAACAACAGAAGTAATCATAGTGGCAGCCACTCCTGAGACAGCTACTGCAAAAGCTGAGAGTGAGGCAGCAAAAGATATGAAGTTCATAGCTCCAATAACAGAACTAATAACATTAGCTATACTCTGAAAAGAAATAATCTCAGCTTTTCCCCTATAGATTTCCTGGAGCTCTCCGAGAACTCGAGGCACGAGATCACTACTCTCAACGAGGACATATATACCGCTCCACTCACTAAGCCCTAGTAGTCTACTACCAGCTTGAAGCGGGAGTAGTATTGTCGTATCTGGACTTAATATAAAAGCACCTCCAAACTCTTTTAAAACGCCATTTACAACTACAGAGACTCTCCTCACCTCGCTCCTCCCACTAGTAGTTCTGATATATGTTACAGTAACAACATCTCCAACATCATATACTACATTATCATCACTATGAGCTATTTTGTAGCCGATCAGCGCTTTCAAGTACTCGCTCTCAGAGGGAATACTCCCCTTAAGTACTTCTAAGCCCCTCATAGATTCAAGAACAATTTCTACAGGTATAGCGTATATGAAGACAACACGAGTCTCAGAGCCTACTCTCACTTGGCCTTGAATAGAGTAGAACGGCTCAGCTCTCTTAACGCCCTTTAGCGTTCTAATAGCATTCAAGTCGCTCTCGCTAAACTTATAGCCTGTACTGGGAAAAAGCACTATGACATTTTGACCTAGACTCTCTACTTGTGAGATCACGTAGTCCCCATACCCCTCAATAACACTAGAAATCATGACTAGCGCTAATGGGCCTAGTGAAATACCAATAATAGTTAATATTGCTCGTGTTTTTCTCTCAGTCAAGACCTTGATAGACATTCTTAAAATATCTAGTAGGAATTGTAATAACACTGCTTAATCCCTTTAGGATTCTCTACTTCTCTGAATATGTGCTTTGAGATATCTGTAGATCATGAAGGCCACAATAGATAAGAACACTAGTACGGCTACTAATGTAATAATGTATCCTGGATGCCATTCTCCTACAATTTGTTTAGGTGGGGTTGTCTCGGTTTGCTGCACCACTGTGACTTTTACCGTGTAGTTTAATTCCTCAACTCTCCCATACTCATCTCTATACTTCACTGTGAGCAATACGCTATCACCTAAGATCTCTTCAACACTAAGCTCTAATCTAAATGCAAATTGTGATGCTGGATCTAGATCTCCAAGTAGTGTTTCAGAGGAGTAGTCTCCATAAATAGCTTTCACTACGACACTCCTAGCAGTAGCTATGCCATAATTTATAATCATACCTGAAACACTCAGCGTCTTTCCTATTAATGTAGCCTTTACACCCGTAACTGTTATGTCTATGAATGGCTCTACTAGAACAGCTAGAGTTGTATTGTAGTAGTGGGTGTTTCCATGAACATCTCTACATAGAATTGTGAGTGAAAATGGAACACTCATATATCTCAAATATGCTTGTACACCACCAGTGGCTATGGCGAAGGGATTATATATTAACGTGTAGTTCACATTCACAAGCTCGCGTGGAGGAAGCATGTCAATGTACTTTACAGCGTCTTGCGGAATAAGCATTGCACTATATGGGGCGAGATACACGTAGACACTATGTAGTGGTGCAGAACCTGTATTAATGAGGCCTAATACTAGTGTACTAGTACCCCTCACAACTCTCAGTGATACTGGAGCCTGGATCTCGACTAGCTTAGCTGAGCCGAGAAGGCTAACATTAAACTCCACGGGTATAGTTCTAACATTATTCCAGTTATCAATAAAGCTTAAATTACCCCTAAAAGTGAAAACACCCCTCTTCTCGGTTATAACATTTAGTTTTAAGTAGAAGTACATTATGTCTCCGTAGCTAAACACAGCCTGTGTAGTGGTTTCCCCGACTAATTGTGATAATAACTCTTGGAGAATCTGTGGAGAGATTTCAAGTCCCATGGTTTCTAGAGTGCTTCTCTGTAATTGTTGCAGTATATTTACACCTGAAGCCGGTGTTTTAATATATGACATATTAGTACTAGACGCTAAGAAACCACTCGGCAATTCTACTTCTAAGATAACACCTCTCATAGCGGGGTTCATGTTGTTTCTTACAGCAACTACAAGTAATACTCCGTACTCAGGAGGCTCAGGTGCTTTACCAGCCCACTCTACATTCACTACTTGAACACTACTCTCGGGGTTATTCACTAGTAGTGTGATATTGTATTCTTCTACTACACGTGTATGTGGTGTACCAGTCTCAACTACATATGTAGTTTTAAGCCTAGTAGTATATACTCCAGGTTCAATGCTTCCAATAGACACCGTGAATTGCCCTGTGAATTCTTGTAAGCTACTAATAGGTCCTGGTATATAGGCTGACACTGTTTTACCTGTCTTAGAGTAAAATCCTAGTGGGAGTTCTAGTTCAAGCTGTATTCCAGAGATCCTGTAAGGCCACATATTAGCTAACGTAACTTGTAGTGTGGCGTTCTCAGTTCTCGGGTATACAGGCCAATTATTGCTCCAAGAAACATCAACTACTAGTAAGCCTCTACCCGAAGCTGATTCTTCAACTGGGAGAGAAGTGGTAAATAGTTGTGAGTCTTCTATTAGAGTATTGTATAGTGTAAATGTATATCTAGCTGTGATCTCAAATGAGAGTACCCCTGTAGTATTGACCTGGGAGAGATCTGTGTAGAAGCTTGCAGTACAAGATGTACCTGTGACTAATCGTGTTGTACATATTGATGTGTTTGTAACCATTATTACTGTGTTGTTTATAGGTTTCACTTCAACATAGAGGCCGTCAACAGGGTAATAACCGGTATTGAGAATTATCACTGTTAATGGCAGATTTCTCTGGCCCGTGATAGCTCTAATTGGTGTTTGTACACCCCAATAAGCTGATATAAGTGTAAGTTTTGGCTTATAGTACTCGTAACTAGAAACAACCACGTCAACTCTATGATTCTCTGTAAACACTGAGAGTCCTTGACCAGTTCTCACGGCATATGTTAATGTAAACTCTAAAGTTTTAACTCCAGGAGTAGTAGTTGATGGCAAGTCAATATTTAAGTTAATAATACATGTTCCACCGGGTGTAACACCATTACTACAAGTCCCAGTAACATCGTTTAATATGATCTCCGGTGGTGTTGAGATTTCCACTTGAACCCATGTTACTTGATAGGGCTTAGTATTAGCTAGTTCAATACTAACTGTAACACCTCTACTTGATGGTAATAGTGGCGTGTATTCACCTCTACTAGTTGTGTGTATAGCTATAACTTTAAATACCTCTAGCTTCTCGAGAGTATTAGTGGTTACATTAAATACTCCGTATGCTCTATAATATGAGGATCTACCCATGGTTAAAACGGCGTGAATTTCTAGAAGAGCGTGAAGGTTTGTAGTATTTACTTCTACACCTGTAAATTCTAGAGTAAATACTTCACCATAGTTAATTACTCTCTGAGTAGCTATTACAGCGTAATCTCTGCCATCAGTAAATACTGCATTAAAGAGTATTAGTCTCGCTACAAGACTACTAATAGTGTCTAATGAGTATGATTGAAGAGTTATTTGTAACCCAGCACTACTAGTCTCACTACTTACTGGACTGGAGGTCCACGAGGCATCTATAAATGTAATGTTAAGTTCTGGTTCAAGTACTTGTAATAATATAGTGTAGTACTCTGTAAACCAGTAATCAGCTGTACTCGTAGCTAATCCTTCAACTCTCAGTATAACGGGGTATGTGCTACTCTTGTCAGCGACTATATTTACACCACTAAACTCCACGTAGATGTGATCACCATATCTATATGTGCCTTCAAACACAACTACGCGAGATTTCTCGCCACTAGTAAAGAGCATTTGATCTGGGAGTATAGCTGTAACCTTTAATCCGCGAAGCGCATAGCCAGGAGCTACCACTTGGAAGTATATGTAGAAGGCTGAGTTTACACTAGTTATGTAGGCTTTATTACCAATCCACCCGCAGGAAGCAACACTAAGTACTTGTAGTCTTGGTGTTTCAGAAACCTGTACTAGTATTGTGAAATATGCTGTGAATGCATAGTAAGTGCTGGTTGAAGGATCATGGGCTATACCTTGAACAATAATATGCACAGGGTACTTTCCAGGTGTAATGTTAGTTTCTACTGAAATATCTCGAAACGTGACTGTAGTCATAGAGCCTCTCTGTACTACTATATTGCTAGTACTGAGTTGTTTTGGGTAGAAGCCCGGGGGTAAGTTTATTGATATCAATGCATCCCTCACATCAACTACATCATTGTTTACGAGGACTATGTTTAAAATCGCCCTCTCAGAGCCAGGGTAAACTTCTCCAGAAGACCAATATGCGCTTTCAACTCTGAGATCTATGCTGGGAAGAGCTATTGGCACTTTAAAAGTGTAGTTTACTGTGCTCCAGAACTCGGCGCCATTGTCATCGCCAAATATTAATAGTTTAACTGATATGTTTATGCAATCTACATAGCCTACTATTAATGGGTCTGAATATAGTGAGATTACGCCTCCATAGTTAACTACTCCTTGAAATACCGCTATAGAGCTCAATGAGTCATTAATAAATGTTACTCCGGGAGATGTGATAGTGAAGTATGCTGTTATACTTCTTATTGTTTTAAAGTCTTTATTTACTAGGAGTATGTAGAAGCGTGTTTGTCTCGTGCCTTGGACAGGTTTTGGTGTTTCAAGGCCATAATCAACAACCTCAATTTGTACTAGTGGTGGAGGTGTTATAGTTACATTAAAGGTAAATGTATTCTGGGCATAGTAGTTTACGTTATCATCTGTGCTCATAGTTGCGTTGATGTTTAGTGTTACCTGGTAAGAGGTATTTGGCGAAGCTGAGGGGTATATTGAAATAGGGCCTAAGGATATAGTTGTAAACTCGTCTTTCCCTAAGTTATTTATTTGAAATCTCAGTGTAGATGGTGTAAAAGCCTCTTCATTAAAATTAGCTGTACCAATAGCTCTTACTATTCTCGAATTCCCAATATTCTTTACTGTAACATATAGGTATATGTTTTCACTACCAGGATATCCAGCTGGGTTCCAATACCAGTCTATAATTTGTATAGATAAAGCTGGATATTCTGAAACAGTAATTTTAATATTATCTATAACCTCACTACCCTGGGTAGTATCAATTCTGTAGTATATAGTTATGTTAGCTCCATATACCCCTGGGATCGCATTATTATTTACATCTATGTGATAATTAAAGACTATTAGGTCGCCTGGGTAGACTATATTGTAAGTTGTGCCGTTAGGTGCTTGTGGTGATACACAACTACTATAGCCTCTAGTTACTGTGAATGCTTCTGGGAGACTTATACAGCCAGATGACACATAGACTGTAGAATTACCAGTGTAGAGAACATTAACTGTTAAGATGGCATTTCTGCTTCCAGGATATATTTCCTCAGTACCAGCTGAAGACTTGTAACTATAACTGTGAAGTATGAATAACTGTGATTCTGCAATTTGGATATTTATGAGCATTGATGTAGTTATATAGAATACTAGTAGTGCTCCTAATATAGATTTCGTGGTTTTAGTCTTCATAATTTTCACCATGAATATGTCTGTAGACATAGTGTCTTAAAAAGTTTAAGTAGTTGTGTTTAATATGCACTTGTCGGGGTCAGGTTCGATCACGCTAACTAGTAACCCGTCTCTAATTACATGGATTTTCTGGGTGCAATATGCTACTTCTGGATTGTGTGTGACAACTATTATTGTAGCTCCTGTTTTATTAAGTTCTTGAAAAGTTTTTACTACAATTTTTGAGCTCGCTATGTCGAGATTACCTGTGGGTTCATCAGCTAGTATTATCTCGGGCTCTCCTACAATTGCCCTTGCAATAGCTACTCTCTGTTGTTGTCCACCTGAGAGTTGATTTGGTTTTTTAGGTAGCCATGAGAGTTCTCCTCCAGCTCTAAGTAGGGCTTTAGTAGCCATTTCTATTCTCCTAGATCTCGGAATACTTCTAGGTATTAGAGGTATCTCGATATTTTCGAGAACACTTAGTCTATTAATTAAATTATAGAATTGGAAGACGAAGCCTATTTTGTAATTTCTAATTCTAGCTATTTCACTACTACTAAGCTTAGACACGTCTAGGCCGTCAATAAAGACCTTACCACTTGTGGGCTTGTCAAGTAGTCCCATAATATTTAGTAGTGTAGTCTTGCCTGAGCCTGAAGGCCCCATAATCGCTATGAAATCACCACTATATACTCGAAGAGTTATACCTCTAAGTGCCTGTGTCTCTACGCTACTAGCTTTGTAAACTTTAACTATATCTTCTAGAACTAGTACTTCTCTCCGCATAAGCACACACCTGTGTCTTTAGACATATATTTAATACCTAGAAAAATCCTAAAATACTCTTAGATGGTATTTTGGGTGTTTACTGTGGCTTCCAACTTGCAGAACAGAGGCTCTATTGGCTTAGAGCTCACTATTAAGGGTATTAAGGGGCTTTTTCGAATCATAGTGCTCTATGCTCTATACAGGCTCCGCGAGGCACATGGATATGCTATTAGGAGCTTTATTAGTGAGTTACTCGGCATATATACTCCTAGTAGTGGTATTCTCTACCCGACACTACGTGAATTAGAGAAATTAGGACTAATAACTTCTACGTGGAGTAATAGGAGGCGAGTATATATGTTAACTGTGAGGGGTTATGAATACGTTAATAATAGGCTCATAGAAGTCGAGAACATAATTAGTAAAGTCAAGAAAGCTTTAAACATCTTAACTAGTATTGGATTCTTTGAATTAATGAGGGTAGTTAGGGAGTTGTGGGAGTATAATGTAGAGATCTCACCTAGGGTTCTTGAAAACATCAAGCTCAGAATAGATGAGATTACAAAAATGCTAAGTGATATAGTTACGGGGAAAAATAGTTAATAGAAGATATGGAAGAGAAAAACTAGGAACTCACTATGTAATTGGGAACATATTTACCTCTTGATAGGGCTAGGTATAGTAGTAGGAGTAGTATTACTCCTAGAGGTAGTAGTATTAGTGGGCTTGTTAATCCCGCGAAGAAGAGTATGTATAGTATTATTCCGACAAATGCTGCTAGTGTTCCGTAAGGTAGTTGCGTCTTGACGTGGTCTATGTGGTCACAAGCGCTAAACATAGATGACATTATTGTAGTATCACTTATTGGTGATACGTGATCTCCATATATACCGCCACCAAATACCGCTCCAATAGCAGCTGCTGTTGTAACATAGGCTATTTCTACAGAGCCGTATTGTAGTATAGCTAGTTTCCAGGCTAGTGGTACTGCGAGAGGCATCATTACTCCAAATGTACCCCAGCTAGTACCTGTAGTGTACGATATGAACATTGAGACTAGGAATATTATGAGTGGTGCTGAGAGCGCTGGTACTCCTACACCCACTGCGTGTGCTACAACGTATTCAGCTGTACCTACAGCGTCTGCAGCAGATTTAATACTCCAAGCTAAGAGTAGTATAGAGATACCATAAACCATAGTGTAGAATCCTTTAACTGTATACTCCATAATCTTACTAAGACTCATACTCCTAGTTGCGAGAACACCTACAAATGCTACTAGATAAGCCGTAAAGCTAGCCCAGACTAGAGCTGTGGCGGCATCAGCGTTCATTAATGCATCTCCAAAGCTTATAGTCCACCAGGGGACTTCGGGATTAATAGCCTGGGCACCAGTATACCACATTCCCAGTAATGTTGTAACAACTAGGACAATTATTGAAATAGCGAATAGAGATGCTGGAGCTCTCCTCTCTTTAACAGGCTCCCCGAGAATAGTCTCTGTAGGCATTAGCGGTGTTGCACCATCTCTTAGTACCTTACCTTCACTAACAGCTCTCTTCTCAGCTTGATACATTGGGCCAAAATGCCTTCTAAAAATTGAAATTAAAAACACTAGTAGTACTGCAAATATTGAGTAGAAGTGATATGGTAGAGCACTCAGCCACATGCCATAGGGGGCTACTTCGGGTGCCGCTATTATTTTACCAGCTTCAAATTCTTCTTGGAGAGATCCAATGGCGTCTCCTATTAGTCCAACTTCATAGCCGATCCACGATGACACCAAGAACATCCCGGCAACTGGCGCGGCTGTTGAGTCAACTACATAGCTCAGATACTCCCTACTCACTCTAGTCTTGTCGGTTAGAGGTCTCATAGCGTTGCCTACAATAACAGTGTTTACGTAGTCGTCAATGAATACTATTACACCAAGAGCGCTTGTTGCTACAGCACTCCCCCTTGATGACCTCACTCTCCTAGCTAAAGCTTCTGCAACAGCGTGTATTGAGCCAGATGCGTATAGTACTCCTATAAATGCACCCATAATAAACGTGAACAGTATTATTGCAGCATTCCACGAATCACTCATATTCTCTACAATCCACCCAAGAGTCGTTGTGGTTGCATGTACTGGGTCATATCTAGCCACCATTAATGCTCCAACCCAGACACCTAGGAATAGTGCAGGTATTACTTGGCCTGTAGTAATACACAGTAATATAGCTAATAGTGGTGGTAGTAGAGGAAATGTGATATATGGAAATCTCTTTTCTTCAGGCATATACTCCGCTTCAGGTGGTGCAAAAGCGGCGAATCCAACAATTAGTACTATTAGAATTACAACTAGCTTGAGTATTTGTCTATTCATCTAAGACACCCAAATATACAATAACGACACCTGGTATTTAAAAATTTAACCTACACATACTTGAAGTTAAAAAAACGTGTTCACGTAGAAGATATTTAAAGAACTAAGCTCAATACTCAGCTTGCAAAAATATCGATTTCATTAATTTTGCAAGTGGGCCCGCGGGGATTTGAACCCCGGACCTCCGCCGTGTGAGGGCGGCGTCCTACCAGGCTAGACGACGGGCCCTTAACACCTCTGCTATAATTAGCTCTGTGTTACTTAATATATTCTTCTGTGTTTTTAATTTCACCGCCATTAACTAATCTGTGTGGTGTTTTATGTGAGTGAGACGTGGACTCTACAGCCCGGATTGACTTGTAGTGATGAGTACGTGGTTAGTGAGGAGCACGTAGCTAAGCACATTAGTAGTGATATATCTGTGCTCTCAACTCCCGCTATGATACTCTTCATGGAGAGGACTTCTATGAAGTGTGCTCAGCAATATCTCCCAGAACCATACACAACTGTAGGTGTAGCTGTTAATGTACGCCACTTAAATCCAGCTCCACTCGGTGGTGTTGTGAGAGTAATTTCAAAACTACTGAGTATTGAAGGTAGGAGATTAGTTTTTGAAGTTAGAGTATACTATAGAGATGTGCTTATAGGTGAGGGTTTACACGAGAGGTTTATAGTTAATAGAGAGAAATTTATAGAGAGAGTGAAGAGTGTTTTAAAGAATTAGGGTTCCAGTGGAGTTGAAACAGTCCCAGTATAGTTTCAACTAGAGTTTCACGCAGTCTCTTATTTTAAACTAACATGTAAGCTCTAAATGGGTGAGACGTGTGGAGTATAGGAAAATACTAGTAATAGCTCTGGTAATAGTACTACTATTAGCACCAGCCGTGAGTTTAGCTGAGACACAGACACCTGAACCAAGAGATGAAATCCCAGAACCACTAGTAGCGGGAATTTATGGATTGAGGCTACCAATAATACTATCACTAGGAGTAGATAAAGCTATTGAACTAGCATACGCTATTAGAAACTTGACATATGACTTATTCCAGTGGGAGATAAGTTATAATATTACAGCTGCTAAAGTACAACTTGCGCGCGGCGATGCCTTTCTCAATATTAGTTTAGAGCTTAAAGACACAGCACCTAAGAGAGCAGCTGTATACGCCTTCGTGGCGGCTGTACACTATAGTCATGCACCAGCGCTAGCAAACCCAGTATTAGGCAGGGTTATTAGGGCTAATTTAGGAGAGAATAATACAATTACTGAGCAGACAGTACAAGCTGTTATAAATGTCTCACAAGAACTGAGAGGAATTTTAAGTGATGCTTTAGAGTATGCTGAGAGCATTAATGTAAATACTACTCTAGCAGAAATCTTATTAGCTAAGGGTGATGAGAAAATAGCTAATGCTACAAGTCTACTAGAAGCTGGAAATGTAACAGTAGCTTTTAGATATGCTGTTTCAGGATATAGACTTTACGTTAGAGCATATCACTTACTAGTGAAAATGACTTTTGCTAAGTACATTAAAGAACTAATAGAAGAGAATTTCAGTGGAGTTTTAGCAGAAGAGAAGATATCAGCTGCTAAAATAGCTGTAGAGAAGCTACCAGGGTGGGTTAGAGAACATGTGAAAGTTAAAATTGAAAAAGGTGAAATTAAGAGTTTCAGTGAAGTTGTTAAAGAGCTTTCTGAGAAGGCAGTTGCTATTAGAGAGCAATTAAGAATGCGCGAGAAGGAGAACTTGAAGATTGCTGTTAAAAGGATCTTAGAGAGAGAAAAGGTGCCGGGTGAAATTGCAAAAATAATTGAACAAGAACTCGGCGAAATTATTGAAAAACTACACAGAGAGGGGGTGAGAGGGTTAGATTTAGCACAGCAAATACTCCAAGTACTAAGAGAAAGAGTAGCTGAGAGGGCTAGAATAATCATTAAAATTCCAACACCACCAATGAGAAGAAAAAGCTAGTATTTAGAACAAGCATGTAGCTTATATCTCATCTTTTTTCTCTTAATAAATCTCCTCCTCGGTTAAAATATATATCTTCATACTTCTCTTACTTTAACTTAGTGGTTCCTATGCGTGTGAGTAGTTATGTGTATATAGTAGTGTCATTGGTTTTAATGATGTTAATAGTTTCCTATGTGTTGTGGCTTATTTTAGTGGAGAAGCCTGCTGAGGTTGTTCCGGTTGAAGAGGCCGTTATTACTGATACTGTAATATACCTCCCATTACCTAGGAAGCTTACTAATATGAGTGTAGAGGAGGCTATACTGCTTAGGAGGAGTATTCGAGAGTATACTAGTGATCCTGTTAAACTAGGAGACTTAGCTATGATACTGTGGGCTGCTTATGGCATTACAGAACCACGGTGGGGTTTAAGAGCGTCTCCGAGTGCTGGTGGAACTTACCCCTTAGAATTATATGTGGTTATTGGTGAAAGAGGTGTTCTAGTCGGTGAGAGCGAGTACCTTAAACCAGGCGTGTATAAGTATGATGTTCACAAACACCTACTAGTCTTCGTGAAACCTGGAGATGTGAGAAGAGATCTTGCAGCCGCCGCTCTGGGTCAAAAGTGGGTTGAAGAGGCCTCAGTAAACCTGGTTGTTTGCGCTGTCTTTGAGAGAACGACTACGCGTTATGGTGAGCGTGGTAGAGTGCGATATGTTCCCATGGAGGTTGGTCACCTAGGTCAAAATGTCTATTTAATGGCTACTGCACTGGGTTATGGAGTGGTTGTGGTTGGAGCGTTCTATGATGACCGTGTTCAGGCTATAATTAGTGCGAGACCAGAGGAGATACCAATGTACATTATACCTATAGGTGTCCCCAGAGAACCTCCACGTACGAGTTTTGAGGATATATGGAGGTATATTGAGGAGAGGAGAAGTGGTTAATCCTAAATTACTAAGAGTGTTCCTCCTAATAGTTGAGATCACTTCACTACCACTACTAGTTCTCTGTTTAGTGTACTTGTTAACTGGTTATCAAATGCTAATTCCAGGTTTAAGGCTAATTCCGAGACCACGACTAGTACACACAGACAGAGTTTTAAGAGTGTTATTAGTGACTCTAGCACTGGCACACAGCTACTCGGGGCTCATATTACTATGTGAGAGGAGGATTAGAAATAGCACTCTGAGAAAACTAGTCGAGCTCTCTATTACCCTGCTATTAGCGTATTTTGCTATTCTCCTTGGAATATTAGAAATAATGGTTTCGAAGTAGTAAATATCGAGGAGAAATATTTTAAACTTAGAGTTTTTATATTGGTCTCTAAACATAATATAAATAGAACTACTATTTACGCGTAATATTCAGGTTAAATCAATAGATCTCTTCGCGTATTTCAAGAACTATACTTCACGCTCTCGCCCTCGCAGGTGATCTGTATGAGTATTAGACACGATAGTATAAGCTGGAGACTTCGAAGCGCGAGCAGGGTATTTGCGCTTTCAGCACTGATCTCAGCTACTGGTATAGGTGTAGAGCTAGTAGTCTTTACTGTAGCTAGTAGTGTTATTTTACTAACAGATCTTTTCCACTGGGCTGTCGACACTGTTCTCGAAGTTATCTTTCTACTAACACTAACACTCGCATCTAGATCTAGGAGGAGGTTTCCGTGGTCTACAGTAATAGTTGAGAGCTCTCTGACAACACTTTCATGTCTAGTTATACTTGGCATATACTTCTACATGTTTGCGGACTACTTATTTGGTGCATATGAGTCTGCAAGTATATCTACTCAGAGTTATACTCCACTAGTAGCGACAATTACTGGTGGCGTATTAACGCTATTAACATATATTATCCTCGTAAAGAGCTATAAGAAGTATCAAGTAGAGTTACTTAGAGTTGACAGTATACACGCATTAGTAGACGTAGTAGCAGCTATTATGGCGAGTCTTGGAGTAATCTTAACAGTCTACACTAAGAACTTGGCTGTAGAGCTCCTCTTCACTTTTATACTCATGCTCTTTGTCTTTCACAGCCTAGTAGAAGTGTTCAGGAATAACATTAAGGCTATTATGGGTGGAGAGCTAGACGCTGAACTGACTATGGAGATCAGGAAAATGCTCGAAGAAGAGATCATTAGAGGGGCTAGTATTACTAGTGTAGAAGCCCGTAAACTGGGATCGTTTTACGTTATCAGCATTGAACTCGAAGTAGACCCAGACACAACTATTCTCGAAGTTCATAAGCTTAGAAGACGACTAGTTAGATTAATTAGAGAGAAGTGTGAACTAGTATATCACTTAGACGTGAAATTTAACCCAAAATATACTTGGAAGAAGAGATTAAATAAGAGGACTGTGTTAAATACGAGAAAACAACGTTACGTGTAAATTATATTAGTAAAATGTAGTACAACTTCAAGCTTCTCTAACACTACTTAGTGATAGTAGCTTAACTTTCTAAGACTAATAATTCGTATTCGTCTAGTTTGAGAGACAGAGTAGTAGCATCATTTATCTTTTCTAATTCATAACTTCTCTGTTTGAGAGGAGACCATGCTTTTTTAACCTCATATCCTCGTAGCTCTACGATAACTTCCAGGGGTATAGTTGACCTAGGTGGCCACACACTCTCAGCTGTAGAGTGCCACATTAATGGTTCATCTGTATTTCCTCGAGTTATAATCCTCTTATCAAATGTTAAGTTCACGAGGTGAATAACTAGTTGACCACTTCTCTCATAGGGCTCTACGAGAACAATACCTCTAGTAGTTACCTTTATTGGTGGCTTGTCTCCACACCACTTAATAGAATTTAATATTAGCTGCTCATATTGTGGTAGTCCAAGTCTCCAGTATAGCCTACCCAGTTGTCCCGTAAAGTATACTACTTTTTGCTCAGGGCCTACCACTATGGCTGGAGCTCTTGTTAAGTTTCCCATAATAGGCGGCGATCTTCCATTTTCATATTCGTATCCAAATTCACTTTGAGGCTCAGCTATGTATCCTAAAACAGTTGCGCCCTCTCTAGGCTCTATAAGTACTTGCCACGCTATGGAGGGGGGAGTTCTCCTCTCTCTGAAAACTCTGTCATAGTCGCCCCAGAGAACTATCCTATCACTTATTTCACTTGTAACGGGGTGTTCTCTTTCTAGCACAATATAGCTCCACGGATACTTCAAAAGACCCCTAAAAGACACTCCTAAAACATCTCTCAACTGGAAATCCTCGAGTAGATCCCCTTGCTCACTCATCATAGACGTCAAGTATGTGGCTACTAGCCCTTTACCACTATTTACGTGCTCTGAGATGTGTTTAACACTCCTCTCTGAGAGAGATGCTGTATTTGCAAGTACAAGAACTTTATATTCGTGAATATCTCCACGATCTAATTGTGTGTCAACTACGAAGTCTACTGGAAGCCCACTATATGTTAGTGCATAATAGAAGCCTCTAATCTCGTCTGTTACATGCCTAGGATCACTCTGTCCAGCCCAGTCTCTACTTCTATTAGAGTACACTACACCAGCATATCTAATTCTCTTAACACCCTCCATAAACTCCTCGAGCTTCTCGATCTCCTCGAAAACTTCTTTAACAGGCTGTTTAAATAATTGTGATTGGACATATGTAGAGCTGAAAACTAAGACCATGGGATCTCCTCCTGCGGCAAAGATCTCTCTGACACCTTGCTTAATAACAATAGGCGTAGTAGATGTGGTTGTTAAGGCCATGTGAAAAGCGTTTCGCGTAGTCCACACTCTCTTTTCACCACATAGTGCTCTAGTTATCTTGACAATCTCTGCTAGAAAGCCTGGTGGTTGATAATCTGCCTCAGAGGCCTCAGCAAAGACTATATCTATGAAACTCCTAGATAACTCCACAATAGTACTAGCTCTACCCTTCCAGCCGGCTGGGTGACTATTGTATACTAGCACTGCGTGAGGTGACTTTTCTCTAATAGCTCTCCAGATTTTTTTAAGAGCCTTTATGTTAACACTATATCTCCACAAAAAGCTCTCTCTATAAGCTCGACTAGACCAGTCTTCTACTACAGGTAACTCTCTATCCAGCTCAGCTCTGTGCTTAACCTTGCAGTATTCGCAGTAACAAGCTTTCTCAAAATCTGGCATGTATCTAAAAGAATCTAGTAATACTCCGTCAACACCATACTCTAAAACCTCTTCTACTTCTTTGACAACTATGTCTAGGAATGGACTATTAAGACACATTAGAGGCCATCTAAGTAGAGGGCTCTTCTCCAATTGTGGATTAATGTCCATATGTATTATTTCTCCCTTGAAGTTTCTCTGAGCCCAATCTGGTTGTATACTAAATAGCTCTGGATTTGTAGTGTGACCCACCATAACGAATACTCTAATTCCATACTTCTTTGCCTCTGAGATCACCTCTCTCAAGAGATCTCTACTACCAAGTCTCAGAGACTTTCTTGCAACTTTACTCTCATAGTAAGCTCTACCCCACGCGTCTCTCGCAAAGAGGACAATAGTGTCACAGTGTAGTTCTCGTGCTAGGTTTACAATATCTACTCCATTAATCTTATCGAGATATACTAAGTCCTTGTCTTCAAAGTTAAATTGGAGTATTCTAGCCACTAACACACACCTCGTAACTCAACTCTACTAGCAGCAATATCTTCAATAATAGCATCTTGAGACCCTACTGTGATATTATTACCATTTACTTTGATAATAAACTGGGCAACCCCTCTACTATCTTCAAGCACAGAGTCCAAGAGATCGCCTTCAATAATACAGTTAACACCACTTCTAACATATCTCCCATAGACTAAAACACGTATTTTACACTTAGCTTGTCTTAATTTTTGAGCTTCGTAAATAGCAAGTCTCAACACTGTAAAAGAAGTTGGGAGTTTTACAGGCTCGTCACGAATAATTTCACTTCTAATCCACCTATAGAAGAAATCTTGCTCGATGTGATCTATTATAACAGGCTCTTCAATTACGAGACCATAACTAGGGTTCTCACTAATACCCCTCCTTCTCTGAGACACTACAGCTACACGTGAATCAGCTATTACTACTAGATCACCTGAGACATACTTCCTGAGCTTTCCTACTCTCGGTAGGTTAGAATAGTTTATTGTAATACCTGGAACCTCGTATAGTAGTATATACGTGTTAACTCCCTCTTTCTCCTTTAACTCGGCGATTTCACCTAGGTAATTAACAAACTCAAAATCACCACACACTATTAGATTTACAGTGGCATTATACGCTACCTCTCTAGCTCTGAGTAGAAATGTCTTCCAATTCTTCACAATATATACAAGTGGCTCTTCAGTTGCAATTTTACGCTCAGCTGGAACAATTGTTTTTAGTCTCTTAAGTACTGTGTCTCTGATGAATTCAAGTTTCTCTAAATATAGCTTCTCGAGAATACTAGGAGATACAGCTCTATATAGGGCAGGTCTACCACGACCCACTTCTACAAGTCCTTTTGAAGCAAGCTCTTTAATGTAGTAGTAGATCTGCGACGTCTTAGCTCCAAGTCTCTCACTTAATTCACTCAGTGAGAGAGGTCCTTCAAGCAGAAGTCTAAGATACATTTCACAGCCAAACCGGCTAACTCCAAGTATAGAAAATAGCTGTGCAAAGTCCTCACTACACACTATTTGTCCTGGGGAGTTCTGCACACATATCCCCTTTTATCTATCTAACTACTAGTTTATTTATAAACTTTTTTGTGAAAAACCATTAGTTTCAATTTTGATATAACAGTGAAAACCTTCATGTACACATACTTTTATTTAAAAATATTTATAAGCACAGTCTTGAATAAAATATTGGGGTGAAATATTGAAAGGAGCAGTAAAGCCTAAAGTTCTTGGAATTATTATTGCCATTATAGTTGTAGTCGCTATTATTGGAATAGCAGCCTA
>CAZMCE010000025.1:0-17247 GCA_964564855.1 uncultured Thermosphaera sp.
ATACTTGATGTAAGTGTAAATGATTATTCTGCATTATAAATTCAAGAACATGTATAGATCTCTCATATTTAAATTGAGCTTCTAATATTCCCTTTTTATAGGAATATAAGTTCTACACTTATGCTTTATGATTATTAAAATAAATTAATTTAGCTATGATAATTCCTACTAACAGCTATTAGACACAGCGTATCTATGACACAGAGGCAACTCAATTTCGCTAATAAAAACCTTAATAGTATTAATTCCTACTAGATTTAGATGCACAAATTATACTATATATTACATCTTCATATAGCCTATTAGACAGTATCAATATTCTAATTTTCGTGATACTTTGAGAACCTATTAGGAGAGTTGGTAGCTTGGGAGATAATGGTATTAATATATCTATATCTAGATAAATTGTAATTTATTCTATGCTTTAAGAGAATTTGCTATAGGTTGAGAATCTAATAGGACTACTTATATTGAAAGAGGAATACATATGTAAACATGAAAAACGATAAGTTTAGGGCTTTATAATTTGATCTTTAAGTGGTGAGAGCTTTAAATAGAGTTTTAAAGAGAGCTTAGAGGTAAAGAACAATTATGCCTAGGGTTACTAGTAGAGCGCCAATAATAATGTTTAACTGTATTTTCTCGCCAGATATTGCTCTCGTAGTCCACTGTGATAATATAGGTGTGAGTGAAGTTGCAATAACAGTAGCTGTAACTCCAACGCTCCAAATAGCGTATGTAAAGAGTAATGCTCCCATCGCGAGTCCAGGAATACCCGTTAATACTGCAGCTATTAAGAGATTTCTCCGCGAGCTCTTATCTACTTTGCCCTCAACTACTAGGCCGGTTGAGGTAAAGACTACTCCTACACTCAATAATCTTATTACTGTTAAATATGTGAAATTATAATAATTTAACGCTATCCTTATTAATACTGTTCCAAGACCCCACAAGATAGCTGCACACGCAGCATAAAGCACACCCTTAGAGTTCTTCACACTATTTCTACTTGTAAGCCCCGTGCTCACAATGATCCCGGTAAATGCTAATATTGATCCAATTAGTGTTGTTAACCCCCCCTTCTCTCCTAGAAATAGTATTGAGAGTCCTGTAGCAACGAATATATAAGTGTAGCTTATTACTACAGCTAGTGAACCACCGAGAAACCTCACGGCTTGAGTATAAAATGTATCTCCGAGACCTGGACCTAGTAATGCAGATATCACAGCTACTAGTAGACCAGGGTTAAACTCTATGTTGAGGCCTGTGATAAATATTACTACTGTTATTAAGAATAGTGAGCCAATTAGTGCTCTTAGCCCAGAGAAGATTAATGGTTTAATATCTCTTGAATATTTAGATATAATCGCTGGATTTAAACTCCACAATAAAGATGCTAATATTGCTAAAAATACCCCGTGTAACAATAACTACTTCACCTTATTTTGCTGAATTAGTTACTAGTATCTATGAGGTTTAAATATAGTAGCTCTGAGTATGAGTGTATATAGTGAAATGTGCGAGAAGCACATCTATAATTAAGTGGTGTTATATTTGGCTAAGTTTACTAAATTAGATATACAAGCGCTTATAGATGCATTAGTCGCATGGGAGAGAATTAAGCCTGGACAAGTAGGTAAGAGAATTGTGTTTGAAAAATACGGTATTCGAAGTAGTGTTAAAGATTACGTGTTTACAGCGGTAATTTACAAATTAGAGCGTAAGCGTGGAGTAATTGATAAAATTATTGAAGCTTCAGGAGTAGATCTGAGTAAACTTGATGATTACTCAAAAGCACTCTTAAGACTCGTAGTTTACGAGAAGATCTTTGGGAGAAAAGAATCTAGACTTTATAGGTCTTTAATTAAACACGGACCAGTAGTATTAGAGAGACTTAGTAGAGGATCTATGAAAGCTAGTGATATTAAAGCTCTAATTGAGAGACTTGCTAGAACTAGTTATAAGCCGTCGAGTTTGATTGAAGAGTTAGAGTTTAAGTATTCTGCTCCTTTTGACCTTATTAAGAGAATAATTAGTCTCATAGGTAGAGAGGAAGCTGAGAAGTTCTTTGAATCAGCTGAGAAACTCTACTATATTAGTTTTAGAGTAAACACACTCAAGACTACTGTCGAAGAAGCTATAGTAAAACTTAGAGAAGAGGGTTATATTGTCGAGAAGAGTAAGCTAGTACCATTTGTCTTAAAGCTCAAAGGACCTTTTAATTACGCCGGCTCTAGAGTATTTAGAGAGGGACTTGTGATCCCGCAAGATGAGGCTTCAGCACTAGCATCACTACTACTAAATCCACAGCCAGGAGAGCTCATAGTAGATCTCTGTGCAGCACCTGGAGGTAAGACTACTCACATAGCTGAGCTCATGGAGAATAGGGGTAAAATTATTGCTATAGAGCTCTATGAGGATAGAGCAAGGAGATTAAGACAAGTGCTTGAGAAGACTGGTGTAAGTATAGCCCAGGTTCTAGTAATGGATGGTAAAAATGCTCCTCAAACTCTCGGAGAAGACATAGCTGATAGAGTTCTCCTAGATCCACCTTGTACTAGTACTGGTGCTGTTGTTAAAAGTCCTGAGGCTAAGTGGAGATTTAGTTCTGAGAAGCTTGAAGAACTCGTCAAGGAGCAGAGGTCACTTATGATAGCTGCTATTAGAATATTAAAACCCAGCGGGTATATGCTCTATACTACTTGTAGTGTTCTCAGAGAGGAAAATGAAGATAACGTGATTTGGCTATTAAGCGAATACAGAGAGTGTATTGAGCTAATAGACCTTAAGTATTCAGACCTAAGCTCCGGCCTCATACCGGGAACTCTAAGAACGTGGCCACACATACATGAGACCTCGGGATTTTTCTACGCAATGTTCCATAAAAAGAGTAGTTGTCATAGCTAACTAATACACTTAGAGAGGAGTTCTACCACAGACTTCTTGAAGAGAACTCAGTTAATCTTATAGTTATATGTTAACTTAACTTCTCTCAAGAGGAACTCTGGTAAGTGAATACCCTTGAAGAGATCCTCACATCTTACTTCATTAGCAAGAGGCAGAATCTATCTTCATACACTAAGCAGAGAGTGTCTGGACGTAGAAATACACATCTACCACTAACATTAATAAGTCTATAGAAGCCAAAACGCTTCCTGAAAAATTCCCTATAGCCCTTTACTCTCTAACCTAGTAATGTCGCTACGAGTCAAGATCATTTCTGTGTCAAGACGACGCTTAGCCGCTTCTTACAGAACTCATTATTCTCTAGATAATACTTAACCTTAAAACTCACTTACAATACATATTAATAAAATAATTATAGTCTTAGTATCTCAGAGTGATCTATATGAGCGTAGAGAACACTATACTAGTAACAGGTTACAGCTATTATTCTAAGTACTGGTTTAATCCTAGCGGTGAAGTAGCCAGCGCTCTCAATAACCTAGTAATTGACAATTATAGAGTAGTATCGAGAGTATTTCCAGTTTCATTTAGAATTGTTACTTCAGAATTACCTGTGTTATTAAAAGAGCTAAAACCGCGAGTAGTTTTGGGTTTAGGCTTAGACCCGCGTGCAAGAAATATACAAGTTGAGCTCGTAGCTGTAAACTACGTGTTTAGTGATCTAGTGGATGTAGAGGGGGCGCAGTTAAAGTCTCTAGTAATATCTTCAGAAGGACCTTTTACTGTTCACACTACTCTACCTCTCAGAGAAATTCTCAAAGAGTGTGAAGAGAAAAGACTGCTCCCTGTAAGACCAAGTCTTGGAACTGGACTATATTTGTGTAATGTAGTAGCATACTTAATTATGAAGTACGGACTTGAACACAGTGTACCAGCAGGATTTCTCCATATACCGCCATCAACAGTAAACATGCTACGAGGTGAGACAGATCATGGTATACCACTAAGTGTAATACTAGAAACAGTTAAGTGTATTCTAGAAGTTGCAGTTAAAAAGATCTCATCAGATCACTAAGTAGTGGGATATTTTTAGTATTTTAATTAATAATGTTAGAGAAGTCTGAATAGTGAGATTAATGATTAAGAGAGAAGCTCTCTTGTGGTTTAAACAAGCAGAGATGGATTTGAGAAAAGCACTCAATGATCTCTCGACTAGAGACTGGGATTCTGCCGCTTTTTGGTCACAGCAAGCTGCTGAAAAAGCTCTTAAAGCGTTATTACTCAATGCCAGAGTTATTTACCCTACGAGCTCTATACCGAGAACAAAGCTCGCGACTTAGTTGAAAAAGCTAAGAGGGTGATAGATTGGGTAAGGCGGTTTCTGCGCTGAGATCTCAGGAAGTAGCGTTAGAGAGAGCTAGGAGATTTACTAGTAGAGTTAAAATGAGGTGTAAAGAGCTAGGGTGGGAGTTTATTGGAGTTTATATTGTAGGTAGTAGAGCTCGAGGAGATTATTTTATACACAGTGATATAGACTTAGTCCTATTAGTGAGAGGTGTGAAAAACCTCAATATGATTAATAGATTAGAAGCGCTTAAAGATCTCCTCGAACCAGGGGTAGATCTCAGAGTATATGATATTGAAGAATGGCTTAGTGAAGAGAGTATTTGGATTAAAGAGCTGAGGAGAGAAGCTATAAAACTAGACTAGAATAGCTTCTTTAACTAAACGTATTGACATCTACGCGCAGTCTTGACCACTTAGTGTGTAACTAGTAACCACAGATCTTTACACTTAGATATATTTGTGAACAATTACATGTATACTTGGTGGTGAGTCATGAACTCAGAAGAGAAGATTAAAGAGCGTGTACGATTAGAAGATAAAATTAGAAAACTTGAAGATCTCATTCAAAGACTTGAAAATATATTCGAGAAATTTGAGAAATCTGAAATTCCCGGTAAAGAAGAGTTTCTTGAGAGATTAAGTGATATAATACGTGAACTTGAAGACTCCATAGTAGATCTTACTAAGCCGAGTGAAGTAGAGGAATTGAGAGAAGTAGGTAATTTTATAAGAACTCTTGGTGATGTAGCACGTGATGTTATAGGATCAGCTATAAGTAAGTTTACTGAGATGATTAATGGTAAGAGACTTGGAGAAAATATAGCATCACTCTATACTAGTTTAAAGAACGCTGGATTACCAGATCAAGTAATACAAGACATAGTTAAAGAATACACTACGAGAACATTAAGCGCTGTTCCTAACATCGCTGAACTAGTCTCAAAGTTTCTCACAATGGCAGAGATAAAGAAGAAAGAGGAAAAGGAAGTACCTCGGAAAGAGGCTAAGTAATAATTATTACTACAGGTATTAAGTATTATGAGTAAAGAGAATAGTAGTGAGCAGAGTCTTTTTTCTCTCCTCGAAAAACTCCTCTTAAAACTTGATGAACTTTCAAAGAGATTTAAAAGAGTTGAACGCTTATTGATAGCTAATCGTAATCTAGGTAGTGCAAATTACTTAGCTAATTTCCTCTCACTCTTCAAAGGTCATCTTCACTTAGTATTTGAATCTCTAATTAGAGCGTGGATTATCTTAACTAAGCTGGGTAGAGTTGACCCAGTTACAGAGACTATTATATACGTGCTCTCTACGTGTCAAGAACACAGTATTTCAGATATATATCGTGGAGTTAAGAAACTTAGAGGTAAAGCTTCACGTAGGATAATATCTGGGAAATTGAAAATTTTAGAGTACACTGGAATTGTTACTAATATTGGTTCATCTAGGAGACCTAGATATATTTTAAGAAATTGTTTAGAGGAGAAGTCTTAGTGAGGAACTTCAAGTTAATTATACAAATATTCACAGTACTAATCCTATTTCTAGTAGAATTACTAGCATGGTATATATTTCTCAAAGTAAAATTGAAAATAAAGTACTACTATAATCTACTCAAATTAAAATACACACTTACACGTAGAAGAATTCCTCGAGAACTAAGAGAATATATAGTTAAAACTTATAGTAAACAATACAAGCAGTTCACATCATTTTCTCTAAGAAGAATACTTGCGAGAAGTAAATTGTAAAATCCATCACGAGAAGCTATATACATTGAAGAACAGCATGGTTCATATATTTAGTAGTTTGTAGTTTAAAGTAGTCTTACAAGCATTTCTTCGATATGTGTTTTCACATCTAGTTGTAATAGCATATCTAAACTCCCAATAGAATTCTCGATCTGCCTAGTGTATGGTAGGTATCCTAAATATATAACACCTAGTTTTTCAGTTAAGTAGCGTAATTCACCATTACCCATGTTCTCAACTAAGTACAGCTCCCTATAACCTGCACTATGTAGTATTTCTATGAGTTTTAAAATACTATGCCATGCTAGTCTACTTGGAGTTGTAACTACTAATGGTTTCACTACACTTCTCAGTGCGTAGATTAGTTCGAGGTGTTCATCACTAATACCTGGTGGTGTATCTATAAGTAATAGTTCTAATTCACCCCAGTTAACTATTGAGAGTAGCTCTCTGAGGGCGCTTCTAGCGTTTTCACCTCTAAGAGCTAATGGTAAGTCTCTCGTGTAGGCTACTATGGTGAAATAACTTAGTAAACCCACACGGTGTGGTATAATACCCTTCTCCTCGTCGTATTTAATGTCCTCTGCTCTTAGACCTAGAATTATGTGTGTTGATGGATTTACAAAATCTAGATCTAATAGCCCGCTGCGAATACCCCTACTTGAAGCGTAAAGTGCTAGTAGAGTAGATATAGTGCTCTTACCAACACCACCCTTACTACTCAATACCACGTAGACGTGCCTAATTCCAGAGAGCGTCTTCAATGCTCTAAGTAGGCGAGGATCGCTCATGAGTCTCAACCGTGATCTCTGAGACACCTCTACCTTTAACAATATTATAATCTAAGCTGCCACAACGTGGGCACCTGTAGTAGGCGTATATCGCCTCAGGAATGAAGTGTACTGCTTCTCTTACATCTTCGCTTATTTCGCCGGGATTAATACTCCACTCAAAACCGCATATACTACATTTTAATAATAGATATTCGTCTACTAATTCTACTTCACCTATTTTAACACCATATTCGTGTGCAAGTTCTCTTAGAGCGTACTCTAAGATCTCTTTGTCGATGCTTTGAAGAACACCAATACTTACTCGGAGCTTCTTAATGCTTGCATATCCCTGTTGTTTAATGTAGAGCACTATTGACTCTGCTAAAGCCCACTCGTGAACCAAGCTCATCACACTCCAGGTAACTTAAACAAGTACTCCTAGCTAAAATAGTATTATTTTTAAGCCCAATTCGAGTAGTAGGTGATATTTGGCAGGGTGCTATGTGTGAGCACAAGTAGGAGTAGTAGGATTGAAGGTTTTTACAAGCTTCCGCTCGAAGAGAGATTGAGGATCGTGGCTGAGTGGGCTAGTCTAACGGATGAAGAGGTAAAAGCGCTTCTTAATTTTGGGAATCTCCCACAGGACATAGCTGTGAGAATGATTGAGAATGTTATTGGGGGCATGACATACCCACTTGCAGTAGCTGTAAACTTCCTTATCAATGGGAGAGACTACATTGTCCCAATGGTTATAGAAGAGCCGAGTGTAGTAGCAGCTGCTAGTAATGCTGCTAAAATGCTGAGATACGACAAGGGCATTGTCGCCGAGGCGGGGGCGCAGGAAATGATTAGCCAAGTACATTTAGTCAACGTAACAGCGCCCTACGCTAAAATAGCTAAAATTCTCGAGCATAAGCAGGAAATACTAGATCATGCTGCTCAACAAAGCCCTGTACTATTAAAACTTGGTGGAGGTCCAAGAGATCTTGAAGTTAGAGTTGTAGAGACTAGTAAAGGACCGGCTATAGTAGTACACTTAATTGTAGATGTGAGAGACGCTATGGGCGCTAATGCCGTGAACACTATGGCTGAAGCAATAGCACCACTACTAGAGAAAATTACTGGTGGAGAAGCTAGGTTGAGAATTGTTTCAAACTACGCTACTAGGAGAGTTGTGAGAGCGTGGACTAGGACTCCAAGTGAGAGTGTTGGAGGCTTAGATGTAGCTAAGAAGATTGAAGAGGCATCTATACTAGCTGAGGCAGACCCCTATAGGGCTGTAACTCACAATAAGGGTATTATGAACGGAATAATAGCAGTAGCACTAGCCACAGCACAGGATCACAGGGCTATTGAGGCCGGAGCTCACGCATATGCATGTAGAACAGGGGTTTATAAGCCACTAAGCAGGTGGGAAGTTGATACAGAAGGTTTTCTCAACGGGTACTTAGAGCTACCACTACAAGTTGGAGTTGTCGGTGGAGCTACAAGAGTACACCCTATAGCTAAGATAGCTCTAAAGATACTAGGTGTTAATAGTGCTAAAGAGCTTGCAGAAGTAATGGCGGCTGTAGGCCTAGCTCAAAACCTAGCAGCCCTCAGAGCACTTGTAACTGAGGGTATTCAGAGAGGCCACATGAAACTACACGCTAGAAACTTAGCAATAATGGCGGGAGCTACAGGTAACTTAATAGATATAGTTGTAGAGAGAATGATTAAAGATGGTAAAATAAGATATGACTATGCAAAAGAACTTGTAGAGAAAGCTCTTCGCGGAGAGCCTATTTAAAAACATATACATACTTAGACTCATCTAGGTAAGCAGCATGGATCTTTGGGACTGCGAGATATACTAGCTAGTATTGGTGTTAATAAATATTGCAAAGCTTCAGGCAGTATATTATTGAGTTACATGAGATACTCTCAGGTAACGTTGCCGTAATTGCTATTTCATGGTTCCTTTTTTCACTTACAAGTGGACTTGTAAATCCGTTTTTTGCTAAGTACGCTAAGGATCTTGGGGCCACAGATCTAGATGTCGCTTATATGAGAAGTATTGGTATGCTGGCACTAGCACTCTCACTAATACCTGGTGGTTTACTAGCTGATTATATTGGTAGAGCTAAAACTATTATTATTGGAACAGCCTGTATAACAGTATCACAATATCTCTACGCAGTAGCACCAGATTGGAGAATTCTCTTCTACACGTATGTATTTGATCAAGCATCACACTTCTATCAGCCAGCATTAACAGCAATAGTAATGGACTCTATACCTAGAGGAAGGGAGTTTAAGGGTTTCTTAGCACTGAACATGATTATGAGTATACCTGGTATCTTCATGCCATTTATTGGTGGTGTTCTCTACGAGAAGCTAGGTGTTTTTGGGATACGATGTGGATTTATTCTTCAAGGTTTTGTAGCACTTATTGTTCTCATTTTGAGAATTAAGAGTTTAAAAGAAACATATAAGGCGAGAGATAAAGAGCTGAGTTCACTAATATTAGAGCTCGCAGGCTATAGACCAGTACTTGCTAAAGCTCTAAAAGTATACATTTATACCTCTATTCTACAACAAGTAGCAGTTAGTGTTTCAGCGACATATGGTGCTATTTACGCTATAGATGTGCTCGGTGTTTCAAAACCCTTTTGGGGTATTGTGAGCAGTGTTTCTACTACTGGGAGTTTAATCTCATCAATACTACTATTGAGGACTAGGAGTAGTGCTCGGGGTATGACTATAGTGAGCTCTCTGGGAATAGCTACTAGTCAACTAATTCTAGCACTCCCATACTATGAGAGAAGTACTGTGTTAGGATCACTTGTAGTGTCTTCACTAGTGGGTAGTGTGTCATCTAATATTCTGTGGTCGAGTATTTCAGCTATGCTCACACATATATTACCAATTGAGGTAAGAGGTAGGGCTCTGAGTATTCAGAGAATACTAGACAATATTGGTGCATCGCTAGCATCATACATAGCTGGAGTACTCTACGTTATAATAGGCCCGGGAGTAGCACTCATAATTACCGGCCTAGTTGGACTCATAAGCACACTCTACTTATACATTTTAGTTAAGGGTAAATAGCAAGTATTACTAAGAGAGATACTACACATATAATTAACTGCATTGTTACAATGAACAATACGACATCTACTTCGCGACATACACCCTTAATTACTCTCACAGCTTTTATTGCTAAGTGAGTTACACTATAAGACTTCTCATATGGTGGTATTAGATTACCACTACTATCCACTCTAGCAAAATTCTCTTTGTAAACACCGTGGAGAAGTCCCCGTATAAAGAGGAGAAGCTCAAGGAAGTATAGTGTAAATGAGAGCACAGCGTATTTCTCCATATTCCAGTATATTGCTAGTGAAGCGTAAAATGCACCTACTCCATATGTAAAAGAGTTTCCTGGGAACATTTTAGCAGGGTATTTATTATACCACGCGTAGAACACTAGTATTGACGCTAATAGTGGTAGTGATACATAGATTACTTCGAAATAACCTTTGAGAGCTCCGAGCAGAGAGATCATTGAGAGAAGGACTAATCCCTGTAGGGATTCAAGACCATTGTAACCCGCGATCATGTTAAAGGCATTACTAGCCCCTACAACACCCACTGGAACTACTAGTAGTGAGTAGAGTATGCCAAGATCTAGGGTGTCTATTAACGGGAGCTCTATTGTAGTATGTCCAGCTTTAACAGCTATTAGTGGTAGAGATATTGGAATTGTAAAGAGAACTCTCTTAACTGGCGAAATACCCTTCTTCCAGCCTAACATATCATCAATATGTCCTAGTAGACTAGCTAAGAGGAGTGTACTAGCAATAGATAGTAATGGTATAGCATTCTTATCGGAGTCTAAGTAGGTGTCGAGAGCAACGTAAGAGAGTACTCCGAGTACTGATGAGAGCACAATCCACAATCCACCACCCTCAACAGCGTAGTATTCATCAGGTTTATTCATATCTCTTCCTAGAAAGCCTAATTTAAAACCCGCTCTAAGCCACCACTCAAGAGTTATCTTAGATAATAATGTTGAGACTACTACTGGAACTACTAATTTAATTACACTATTTGTCTCCACTATTCTCAACCCAGGGAGTATTAAATATAGCATATATCTCCTGAGCTCTACTCTCACCTATACCTTCAATACTCATAAGTTCATATATGGATGCATTAGCAATTGCTCTTAACGTCTTAAACTTAGCTAGTAGTCTCCTAGCTAGAATCGGTCCTACAACACTCTCAGCAACGTAGAGTATTTTCTCATTTAAACTTATAGGTTTCTTCTCAACTCTTAATCTCATAACACGCTTCTCTTCCCGCTTACCTAGACTCTTAGCTTTAGTAGCAATCCACATTATAGTTGCATTTTTATTAGGCGTGAAGAGTACTGGTATATTCATATCTAATATTAATGTATCTAAGACTCTTAAAACACTATGTACTCTCCACTCTCTGCATTTCTCAAGTTTTTCAAGATCACCCTCTACGATGATCAGGGCTATGTGTCCATCTCGCTCAGCGGCCTCAACCAATAATCTACTCTGATCCCAGATCCTATTATCTCTAATACTATTAGCAAGATCATCAACAGTCTTCCTCTCAACTAGAATACTCCTCCCCCCTGATGGAGCAATAATCAAGAAGTCACCTACAGGTAGCTCGCGGATAGCTACATGGAGCCCTTCACGTGTAAGTATAGTTTTAAACTCAGGGTGTTTAGAGTCTTCTCTACTATCAATAACAACATCTACAGGTATTAGTGGTTTAATACTCATAAATCTCTCTCCATTAAATAAGCATCTCCACCTGGATAATACCTAGGAATAACCTCTTTAACCCTAAAACCAAGCTTTACATAGAGCTTTATTGCAGGCTCATTGTCAACACTAACTTCAAGTACAGCTCTCCTAGCACCCTTAAATTTACACTCACTTAGTACTCTACTCACTAGTTCTTTGCCAAGACCTCTTCTACGCCACTTCTCTCTCACAGCTATAGAGGCTATGTGACAAGTATCTCTATATGTGACTGCGAGAACATAACCCACAATTTCTCCACCACACTTTGCAATGTAGAATATGGGGTCTAGTAGTAAATACCATTCAAAAACACGCCTAGAATATCGCTCTCTGGGATTAAAACACTCTTCTTCAATTTTCAACACGTCATCTAAGAAATCACGTTTAAAAGACACTATAGCACACTCATTCATATTTTAAATTTCACCAGGCATGTACTTCTCAATAATGTACTCTGGCTTCTCTCTCAACAACTTCACAGCCCTTGGTAAATACTCGAGAACACTATCAGGGGTAACACCATCTTCACCTATATCCTCGGCTACGAGATCTCCAGCTAATCCGTGGATAAGTACACCCATACGCGTAGCCTCACCGAGATCTCTTAATCCAATACCATACATAGCAGCTATAGCTCCATTTAAAACATCACCCATACCAGCCTTAGCCATGCCAGGATTACCAGTCATATTCACATAGACTTTGCCATCAGGATAAGCTATTAGTGAATGTGCACCTTTCAACACTATGTAGGCATTTAATTCGCGAGAAGCTCTCTTCACAGAGCCTATGGGGTCTTCTTGCAGGGTGTTTAAATTGATCCCAGTAAGTCTCGAGAACTCTACTGGGTGTGGTGTGAGAACTGTAGGTGTTTTTCTCTGTTTAATAATATCAGGACTCTTAGAGAGAGCTGTTAATCCATCACCATCAATAATCACAGGCTTCTCAATAGACTCTACAAGTGCTCTTACAAGATCCTGTGTCTCAGGATTTAATGATGTTCCTGGTCCAAGTATTACAATGTCAACTCCAAATTCTCTAATAAGATTTATTATGGCTTCATAACTCCTATATGCTAGTGTCCCCTCCTCGGTTTCCTCCATGGGGTGATAGACTACTTCGCTACACTTAGATGCTAGTACTGGTATTATACTACGTGGTGCTGCTAATCTAGAGTATCCTCCACCAGCTTTTAGAAAGGAGTAGCTGCTATAGTATGGTGCACCATAGTAATACCTAGCTCCTGCTACAACTAAGAGCTTGCCAAAAGTACCCTTATGACCCCACTTAATTCTCTCAGGTAGCTTTACAGGTGTATTGAGCTCAACTGTTATTTTCTCAGAGTCTAAGAGATCTGGCGGGTATGAGAGTCTTGAGACGTATAGTTTACCACAATAGTAGTTTCCAGGGTAAAGTATATTACCGTATTTTGGTAAACCAAATGTAACAGTATAAGTTGACTTTACAGCAACACCTCTCACTCTACCACTATTCCCGTCAATTCCTGAAGCAATATCTACGCTAACAATAGGCTTATTAGCCTTGTTTACAGCCTCAATAACTAATCTAGCAATACCTGATACATCACCTTTTAACCCAATACCAATAAGCCCGACAATTACAACATCACATGTTGAGAGAGAATTCTCAAGCTCCAATAGATCGCTCTCACCCTTTACAATCTTAACTGGGATCCCGAGTTTACATGTAATCTCGTAGTTTCTGCGAGCAGGGTCTTTGTATTTCTCGGGATCACCTACTATAAACACGTCTACAAGTCCACCATAAGCATAGATCCTCCTAGCAGCTACTAGAGCGTCACCACCATTATTACCAGTACCAGCAATAATAGTAAATCTCCTGCCGCGAACACCATAAGCTCTGAGTATAAGATTAAACACTGCTGAACCAGCATCCTCCATTAGTAATGTGTGGTCAACACCTCTCCTAGAAGCCTCCTCATCAATCCACCTCATCTCTTCAACACTACACACTTTAAACCTCCACGTCAAAGTGTATATCACCTCACTGTTACTAATATCGTAGTGAGACTAAATAGTTAGTACTAAATAGGTGATCTAGTACACGTATAATGAGCTTTCACTCTACACATATTTAAATTCAAGAGCTCTACATTAGAGAGTGGTGATTATCTTGGTGTTTGAAAACCCTATTGTAAAAGAGATCCTTGCGAAGTACAGGGTATTGTGGGGGCTTTCACACGCACTCTCATTAATGTCTTGGGATAGTGAGACATATATGCCGCGTGAAGGTGTACGAGATAGAGCTATTGCTAGAGCAGAACTGGAGCTTTTGAGGCAACAACTACTTCTCAGACCAGATTTTGTTGAGCTAGTTGAGAAAGCTGAGGGAGTTGAAACTCTCAATGAGTATGAGAGAGGTGTTGTGAGAGTTTTAAAGAGAGCAATTAGAATTGCTAAGTCTCTACCACCATGGCTCATTGCTGAGAGAGCTAAAGTTACACAAGAAGCTATGGTTGTGTGGAGAGAGGCTAAGGCGAAGAACAATTTCGATGCTTTTAGACCATATCTTGAAAAAATATTTGAGCTCGCGAGAAAAGCCTCAGATTACTTAGGCTGGGAGAAACACCCGTATGATGCTTTAGTAGACCTCTACGAGGAGGGTTTAAGAACAGAAGATGTAGATAGGGTTTTAGAATACTTGAGATCAGAGCTTAAACGTGTAATTGATAGAGTTCTCTCAGAGAGTAGATATCCGCGTACACATCCGCTTGAAAACGTAAAGTACGATATCTCAAAAATGGAGATTGTCAATAAGAGGGTTTTAGAATTACTAGGCTATCCTCTTGGAGTACGTAGTAGACTAGATGTATCAACACACCCATTTACAATAGATATGGGTATTTATGATGTGAGAATTACTACGAGATATGAGGGAGTAGACTTCAAGAGGACACTTACAGCTGTAATACACGAGTTCGGACATGCACTCTACCAATTACAAATAGACCCTGTACTCTCATATACACCTATAGCTGAGGGTGCTAGTCTTGGTGTTCACGAGGGTCAAAGTAGGTTTTGGGAGAATATTATTGGTAGGAGTAGAGAATTTATAGAGTATATTTACCCAGTATTAAGAGAACACTTAGATTTCCTCTCAGATTACACGCCCGAAGACATTTACTACTACTTTAACACTGTAAAACCAAGTTTAATTAGAGTTGATGCTGATGAAGTAACATATAATATGCATATTATTCTACGCACAAAGCTTGAAAAACTCACACTAATAGGTGAAATAAAAGTTTCTGAGTTACCAGAATACTGGAGTAACTATATGGAAGAGTTACTTGGAGTTAGACCTAAAACATATAGTGAGGGTGTATTACAAGATATACACTGGAGTATGGGTAGTATAGGTTATTTCCCAACATACACACTGGGTAATATTGTAGCAGCTATGATGAGGAGAGCTATGATTCGCGAAATAAATCTCTACGAGAAGATTAGTAAGGGGGATTTTACAAGTATTAGAGAGTGGCAGAGAGAGCGAATACACAAGTATGGATCTGTATTTGCACCTAAAGAATTATTGAGGAAATCTCTTGGTTCAGAATATAAGCCCGAAGACCTAGTAGAGTATCTCGTCGAGAAGTATTTGAAATAGGTGTTTTTCTCTATTGAAAATTCTCATTACTGGTGGTGCAGGCTTTATTGGTCATAATCTCGCAGTGTATTTGAAAAATAGGGGTTATAGTGTAATTGTTCTCGATAATCTCGAGAGATCTACTAGTAGAGCTCTTACAAAGCTAAGAGATCTAGAAATACCTGTTATTAAAAGTGATGTGAGAGATAAGTATATGTTAAAATCTCTAGTTGAAGAATCAAATATAATTATACATGCAGCGGCATATATTAGTGTGGAGGAGTCTTTTGAAAAACCACAAGAATATATAGTTAATAATGTTGCTGGAACAGCTACTGTAGCTAAGACGTGTTTAGAGTACAGTAAGCCATTAATATATGTGAGCTCAGCTGCTGTCTACGGGAATCCACTTAAAATCCCTATATCAGAAGAACACCCATTAAACCCTATATCACCATATGGTCTCAGTAAGCTCATGGGAGAACTCGCAGTAGAGTTTTATAGTAAACTAGGCTTAAAGTATGTGACTCTAAGACCATTTAATGTCTATGGTCCTGGTCAGAGTAGTGCTTATGCAGGTGTTATTACTAGGTTTATTACTAGTGCTTGTAGAAGTGAGCCATTAGTAATATATGGTGATGGATTACAAATTAGAGACTTTATACACGTTAATGACTTTTCACGCCTAGTAGAGCTTGTTATTGAGAAAAAACCTTACAGCGAGGTTTTTAATGCTGGTTCTGGTATACCTACGCGTATAATTGACTTAGCGAGACTAGTAATTAGAGTTACTGGTGTAAGTGCAAAGATCCTACATGCTCCTCCAAGACCTGGTGATATTAGAGAGAGCTGGGCTGATATTTCTAAAGCTCGCAGAGTACTCGGCTATCAGCCCACAGTAGCACTTGAAGAGGGACTTAGATACACTATTAGAGAGCTCTGTAGAGACTTCAGGTAATCTTTGTGTATATGTAGACCTCAGCTTTCTCTCTCACATATTTCACTAGAAGAGCTTCTACGTGTAATTCGTCGAAATCAGCTAGGGACTTCTCATCTAGGTATGTAGTTTTTACATCACTATATGATGTAAGTGGTTGACCATAATTAGAGTAGATATCAACTCTGTAAATTCCAGGTTTGCTCTTTTTAATAGACACGAT
Organism: uncultured Thermosphaera sp.; assembly: GCA_964564855.1. Classification (GTDB taxonomy): domain Archaea; phylum Thermoproteota; class Thermoprotei_A; order Sulfolobales; family Desulfurococcaceae; genus UBA285. Next base: position 16,392 of record CAZMCE010000025.1, read on the forward strand.
CAACTCTTTACTCACCAATACACTAGTATTTTAATTAGTGCTTTAAATTAGTGTTCTATGAGTAGTTATATTTATAAATGTGCACTTATGTAATGTAAGGGTGTACATGGTGAGAGACGTGGCTTGTTTCATAACACCACTAATTATAGGAGTAGTACTCACTATTATTAGGAAACTATGGCGTGATGCTGAGAAATTTAGACTAGATATCCTGTTGTACTTAATGCTTGGTGGTGCACTAGTACTCACAGCTGAGCATGTGTGGCATGGTGAAGTAGTGCCGTGGCCACCATTTCTCACAGCTATGCAGAGTCCTGAAGACATATCAGTAATTATTGGTGAAGTGACTAGAGTTGGTGGTACTATGGTATTAGCAGTTACAGGAGCTTGGCTCTTACTACTAGGTTTTACTAGGAGATTACAAGTTAAAATAACACCACATAAACCACTAATAACAACACTCGGTACTAAAGGTGCTCAGTAAGTGTGGTTACTAGTACTACTAGCCTTCTCTATAATCTCAACACTACTACACTTTACACGAAGATCTTGGAGTATAAAATACAGGTTTGACATACTAGCACTAATTTCATGGGGCTCTACAATAATGTTCACTGTAGATGCCATTTACGCTTATCTCGAAGGCGAGGAACCTATAGATATTTCCACAGGTGCATTACCACTAAGTATCACACTACTAGTAGTTGTCATTGTACTCTGGATTTTAAGCCTATTACTTAGCAAAAGACACTAATTTTTTTTCAAAAACCCTTCTCTCAGATTTTTCTTAAATTTAAATAATTTCCCTTCCCTATTGCAATAAAGACTAGAAGTCGAGCTGTTATATTAGAGGACT
>CAZMCE010000026.1:0-16470 GCA_964564855.1 uncultured Thermosphaera sp.
TTTCGTAATTTAAAATTTAGTGAGGAGGTTGAGAAGTGTATTAGACTATGGCCTCACATACACGGGTTATTTGGGTATACAATATGCCTAGTGATGAGAAGAAGAGAATAAAGCTAAGATCTAGGAGAACTCCTCTCAGATTACTCGAAAAGTTAAAAACAACTATAAAAGAGCTCTACAGTGTTAACCCTGAATACTATATTCCACCAAGTACAAGACTTACTTGTATAGACGAGTTCTGTATTATTCACAGTGAAGTTTCAAGTACACAAGAGCTACGTACAAGTGGACTTAGAGTAATCTTTGAGGGAACTTGGCTTGGAGTTTATACTCGTGGACTAATCTTACCGTCTATACTAATTGCTCGCAGAATATTTAGAGATCAAGGTGTGCAAGCCGCAATTTTAGTAGCTGAGCGGGGTGTTAAAGCTTTTCTTTACGGGAATGACATTCTACCCGAGAGCGTTATTAAGATCTATCCACCGAGTAGAGGCATCTACGCGGTTATAGATGGCGTCGACAACGAGATCGTGGGGTTTACAAGGTGGAGTAGTGAGAAGAGAGTATACGTGAACTTATATGATCTCGGTATTTTTCTGAGATTATTAGGGTAGCTCAATGAGCTGTTCTCTAGGTATAATTCTCTTTAATAAGAGTTTCAAAACACCAGGTGCAAGTATGTAGATGTTCTCCTGAAACCATATACTCTCATAGAGTTCTCTGACAATATCTCCTAGAATGCCGGGACAGCTTCGTAGTAGAGTACTCACATAGTATACTCGCATGAATCCCTCACTAGTAAGTATTGTTTCAAGTACTCCTCTACGTGTAGCTCCTCTACTAGTGATCTCTGCTACTATGTCAAGTATTCTAGCTAAGTCCTCGCTACTTTGAACTAGTATTTCCAGTTGTTTTAAATACCTCGCAACTCTCCCAAATGCCTCTTGATAAGCAGAGTACTCTAATTCTGAGAGAGTTTTAGTTTGAAATCTCTTAACAATACTTACATCTCTACTAAGTAGTGTTAATAGTGATGCTATGTTAACAGCTCTCTCTACAGTATAATTGAAGTTTTCTACGAGGGCCTCAACAATGCTAGTAAATATTTTTGTGTCTTCATCACAGTCTACTATATAAATATATAACTCCACGTTAATGTATTCTTTGAGTTCACGAAGTCTTCTCGCAGTATTTGAATAGGACTTATAGAGATCGCTTGTAAGCTCATAGATGTAGAATAGTAGAGCTGCAACTAGCACCTGTACTTTCTGCTCAACAATTACCTCTAAACCTCTACTCTTAGATTTAAACACTAAGTACTCGTTTACTCTGCGTACTTCTAGATCGCCTCTAATACTACTTAGAAGTAACTCTAGTAGTGATTTCACTTCTCTGTGCAAAATAAAACCTCATTACAACTAATACGCTCAACAATAACTCTCTCTAATTGTAGAGAGTATAGTTTAGGATTCCACGGCATAAAACTACCTCTAAAACCTGTTTTTAAAGCCCCTGCAGCTAATCCGTGAACTAGGGAGAGGCCTAGATCTTTAGATTCAAGATACTTAGCGTTAAATAACGCGTCAAAAGCATCACCAGCACCAGTTGTGTCTACTGGTCTTTTAACAGGCTCTGCATAGCCGCTATAACATGATCCCTGAGTTAAAACTACAGCACCCCTCTTACCACGTTTAACTACAAGTATACTTAGCCCATATCTAAACATTTTATCTAAACTCACATTTCTGAGATGTGTGCAGAGATCTTGCTCGTTAATGTAGAGTATGTGGATGTCTCTCAGTGTTTTTAAAAATCTCTCAACTCCCCACTCAGCCATATAGCCTCCTGGATCAAGTGATACTAAGACACCTTCTCTACTCGCAAACTCAGAGATCCCCACGGCTATTTCTGGCTTAACACTAGCTAAGTGAGCTATGTGGGCTTCTCTTAACAAATCGCTACTCACATCACTAGGACTTAACTGCTCATTTACCCCCGGATGCTTGATCATTGTTCTCTCACCACTCTTATCTACAATTATAAAGACAATGCCAGGAGTTCCCTCTGTAAACTTCACATAGTCAAGTTTCACACCACATTGCTTAACTTCCTCGAATACTCCTCTCACAATTTCGTGTGTTGATGCCCTTGCAACTAAGTAGGCTATATGTCCATATTGTGCAACTGTAACTGAGTAGTTTAGAGCAGCACCGCCAGGGCGGATTTGAAGCTCACGGGCAATTACTGTAGCCCCTGCTTGTGGTATTTTCTCAGTGTAGAGTACAATGTCTATGTTGAAATTACCTACTGCTATGTGAGTATACTTTATTTAGCTCACCTCCTCACAGTTCTAATTATATCTGGCGTAATGTGTTTCTTACCACGCCTCTCTTTCTCAAAATCCCACTCACTAAGAATTTTTACAGCTTCATTAGCAACTCTAATAGCATCTTCTACTCCAACACCAGGTTTAAACTCATCTGTCTCTCTATTAGCTACAGCAGCACACACAGCTCCAGCTCGTAGACCGTAAATATTAGAGAGTACAAATATCACAGAGGCCTCCATTTCAAAATTTAACACACCTACACTCCTCAAGTAGTCAATTAAGCCTCTCTGAAATGGTGGTAAGTAATCTCTAAAACCCGGTCTCTCTTGTCCAACATAGAAACTATCACTACTAGCTGTTAAACCCACATGGTAGTTAACACCGAGATTTTCAGCAGCCTCGATTAGTGCTAAGACAATTTCAAAGTTAGCTACAGCAGGATACTCGGAAATCACATAGTGGCGACTAGTACCTTCTAATCTCACTGCTCCTGTAGAGATTACTAAGTCTCCTAGTTTAATCTCTCTTCTAAGAGCACCCGTAGTTCCAACTCTTATAAATGTATCTACACCACACCTAGCAAGCTCTTCAATAGCTATAGCTGTAGATGGCGCGCCTATACCAGTACTTGTAGCTGATATAAAAACACCTTTATAGTAGCCACTATAAGTCACAAACTCTCTGTGAGTTGCCACATGCCACGCCTTATCCCAGTATTTTGCTATTAGTGGAACTCTCTCAGGATCTCCTGGTAGGAGGACATAGCGACTAACATCTCCCCTTCTGATCATTAGATGGTACTGTAAGCCCTCACCTAGCTCAACCCGCTTTGCAGAGTACTCGGAAGACACCAAAACCCCCACTATTAAACTCCTAGTTTCTAAAGCATATATACTTCGGCTTCGAGGTTTTTAAGATCTAGTATTGCATATGAAGACTTCCCAGTTATGTAACCACAGACTTCTCCTGGATTTAAAATTAATTTTCCATTAACTTTTCTCAAATCTACTTTGTGAGTGTGACCATAGAGAATAGCGTCTACATTTAGACTCGAAGCCCACGCATTAATAAGCTTAATTGTCTCTTCGACACCACCATAGCCGTGAACTATGAGAACTCTCTTATCATTAACACTAATAACTGAGGGTTCTGCTTTAAAAGTCCACTTATACTGTGTAAAAAGCTGTAGTAATTGGTATATATCTCCGTCATTATTTCCCTTAATCCCTATGAGCGTGGTCTCTCCAATAATTTCTCTTATTAATCTCACTGTAAATGGGCTTATGAAGTCTCCGAGGTGAAAAACTAATTGAACTCTGTGAGATAAGAGTTCTATAAGTACTCTTCTCAATAATTGCAAGTTATCGTGACTATCACTAATTACTCCCACAAGCAATTGTAAACCCTTTTCAACTACTCAACTCCTATTTTAATACCCTTACCTTCTTTCCCAATTTTCTTCAATTTAACTTCGAGCACGCCATTCTTATACGTCGCTTTAGCCGATAAGGGGTCTACTTTGGCGGGTAAGTCTACTTCTTTATAGTACTTTCTATCTTCATTACTAGCACTAATTATGAGTGTTTTACCATCCTCTGTAACTTTAATATCTATTTTCTCCTTTTCCACACCAGGCATTTCAGCAACAACTACAACTTCACTGTCAGTCTCAAAGACATCTACAAGTGGCTCGCGCTCCTCGATAATAGTTGGTTTACCTCTAATTCTCCTAGGGACATTTCCAAATTCTCGTATAATAGGCTTGCCATCTGGGCCTATTGTAACGCTAAAACCATAGACATAGGATTTAACCCCCTTCTTCTCTAATTCTTTCTCCATTTCTCTAAAAGCTTCTGGTGTAAACTCACTCATAGCTCTCCTCATAAATTCTCTCAAAAATCTCTCCATGTCTTCAAACATTCTCTCAATCTCGTCAAATCCAAACCACTCATCCCAGTACCTCCTTCTACGCCTCCACCACCACTCATCACTCATAAAAGACACCTTGTTGAGTTTTATCACGTAAATCCTTAAAATACACACTCAGATTCTCAGTTTAGTAGAGGTGAGAGGTGCTCTTAGTCTTGACTAAAGTGTACTATGAAACTCTCAAATTGAGTACTACGAGTATGTTTCAACTAGTAGATATTACGAGTATGGTTGAGAGTGTTGTGAAGAGGTCTAATATTCGTAGTGGACTAGTATTAATACACGCTCCTCACGCTACAGCAAGTATTATTGTTAATGAAAATGAGAGAGGCTTAGTAGAAGATATAGTTGAGAAAGTTAAAGAGTTCACAGAGCCTGGGAGCTCAAAGTGGAGACACAATAGAATTGACGATAACGCGCATGCTCACATAGGATCTGCTCTCTTCGGCTCAACTAGAATATTTCCAGTAGTAAATGGTAGAGTTATGAGGGGTACGTGGCAGAATATATTTTTCCTAGAAATGGATGGTCCCCGCTCAGCGAGAGAAGTTGTAGTGTTAGTTATGGGTGAGTAGTGTGAGGCTTTACGTTGCGAGTGAAGAGGATATTGTAAATGGCACTGTAACAGATATTTATTTTACGAGAACACGTGAAATTCTCAGAGTTAAAAATATCAAGAAGAAAGTGCGCATGGAGTTTCACGTTGTTAAATTACCTAGAAACTACGAGTGGGCTGTGTTTGCAGGCCTCGAGGAGGCTCTCTACGTGCTGAGAGATAAGCCTGTAACAGTCTACGCTATGCCTGAAGGAACCCTCTTCAAGCCTGGAGAACCCCTCATGATAATTGAAGGCTACTACGATGACTTCGCTGTTTACGAGACAGCACTACTTGGAATTCTAAGACACTACACTAGTGTAGCTACAAAAGCTGCCCGCATAAAGAGACTTGCAATGAATAAGACAATGCTCTTTTTTGGACTTAGAGCTGTACACCCTGCTATAGCGCCAATGATGGATCGTGCCGCATATATTGGTGGTGTAGATGCTGTCTCAGGTGTTGCTAGCTTAAAGTATCTTGGATTAAAACCACAGGGCACAATGCCCCACGCTCTAATAATAGTCTTTAAAGACCAGGTTGAGGCTTGGAAAGCTTTTGACGAAGTAGTAGACCCCCAAGTCCCCAGAGTAATGCTTGTAGACACGTTTTACGATGAGAGAGAAGAAGCCCTCATGGCTGCTAAGTTACTGGGTGATAGGCTATATGGTGTGAGATTAGATACTCCTAGTAGTAGGAGAGGTAGTATGCGCTTAATAGCCGAGGAGGTTAGGTGGACACTAGATATACACGGCTACAAAAACGTGAAGATAATTGTGAGTGGTGGTATTGACGAGAAAGAAGTTGTCGAGTTAAGAGATATTGTTGATGCTTTTGGTGTTGGTACTAGTATTGCTATGCCTCCAAGCATAGATATCAGTGCTGATATTGTTGAGATTTTTGAAAACGGCGAGTGGAAACCTATAACTAAGAGGGGTAAACTTCCAGGTGCTAAACAAGTCTACAGGAAAAGGCCTGGTCTTAACGATATTGTAACACTACTTGAAAAACCGTGTAGTATACCTGAAGGTTATACTCCAATATTGAGAAAATACCTCGAAGACGGTAAACTAGTTGAGGAGCTACCAGAACTTAGTAGTATAAGAGACTATGTACTTGAGCAGTTAAGAGAGGTGCCTGAGCCACGAGTAGAGTAGAAGATTTTATAGTGTATTAGTGTTCTTTATGTGTGTAGAGCCCTCCTAAGTGTTCTTGAAGACTGTGATTTTATAACAGTACTGGGAATAATTGTGAAGATTATTGTGGTGTATGACCTCTGGGGCTCTAAGAGCTCGGCTAGAGTACTCTGCTTTATAGCTAAATCTCTAAGAGCTGACGTCTTAGTTCTCCTAGGTAATACTATCTCACCTGTAATAATAGAGTGGCTTATTTCAAGTTGTAATTTACACGTTCTAGGTGTTCTGAGTAAATATGATAGTGCTGCGGTAGCTGTTGCTCTTAGTAGGAGAAATAGTCTCTTAGAGTGTAAGAGTGTAGAATATAGTGGAATTCGCCTTCTAGGTATAGGTGTCTCAGGTTGTCAACAAGCTGAGTTAGAGAGAGCTGATATAGTCTTTTCAAGTCTACCTGGCCTACGCTATACTTGCTGCTATCCACGCTCAGATAGAATAGATGCCGTCATTGAGAGCGTAAAGCCTAAACTAGTAGTTACTGGTGAGTGTGAAAAACCCTGTTTTACTCCAAATACCTGTGTATTTTCTCCTGGCAGTGTAAAACTAGGCTTTCTAGGACTACTAGAGATCTCAGCTAGTAGAGAGCTACAAGTACATAGTGTAAACATTGAAAAACTCCTTGTTAAATTAGCATAAATTTCATCACAAATTAACAGAGTTAATTCAAGGATCAAAGATACCGGTACTTTTAGGCTAAATTATCTTAGAACCAGGCTTAACTTCTGAAGCTACTGTAACTATTATAGGAGGATCAGTGTTTGTAGCTAAGAGCATTCCTTGACTCTCAAGACCCATGAGTTTCCTTGGCTTTAAATTAGCCACGACTACAACATATTTACCTACAAAATAATCTGGCGTATACCACTTACCGAGTCCTGCTATAACTTGTTTCTCTCCGAGCTCTCCAAGATCAACTATTAGTTTAATGAGTTTCTCAGAGCCCTTAATTCTCTCAGCACTCTTAATCAACCCAACTCTTAGATCAATTTTCTTAAATTCCTCAATGTCGATAAGCCCACTCAAAGACCACACCTCATTTCACGTGTTAATATGTAGAAGTCTGCTAAATTAATAAATATTTATAAGAGCTCTACATACATCTCTACACATATTATAGAATATCTCAATGGGCTTTTGCTCAACTAATTTAATATTTCTTTTATTAAGCTCCTCTTCTACCTGTGAGTCAAGGTTTTCTGGTAAGTATTTTTGGAGTTCCTCGTAGAGTTTTTGAAGTCTTAGTTTACCTTCAATTAGAGCTTTATTGAAAACAAGTAGAATACGGTTTAAGTACTCGGGTGCTACTATGTACTCATCTTGTAGCCTCAATAATTGCGTCATATAGACCCCTGTAACAAGCTCTGTGAAGACCCCTCTACTAGTACTCACATGCATAATACCACTATGTTTAAATCCTACACCCCTAGCTCTCTTTAATACTTCTACAGCTTTTCTAAAACTAGTAGTCGAGAAGTGTATTATAGGGCCTGTAACTATGAGCCAGTAGGCTTTACGTGGAGGTTTCTCATATACGAAGACTAGGTCACTAGTGGTAATAGGTATGTGTGACTTAAAGACTACACTAGTCTCTTCTCTAGTCCACGGTATATTACCATCAACAATTACAATTCTACCACTACAACTACTAGTAGTGTATATTTCTCTATCTCTATTCAGCACTACAAGTATTGGTATTAAATCCCTGTCTAAATATCCGATCTCATAATCCTCCCAAATTCTCAGCCAAAAATGCTTTTTCCGCAGACTCCACTTCTCATAGTTAACTCTCATAAATACCAAATCCCAGTATATTCATGCTAGAACAAGCTCTTTAACTACAGTTAATATTTAATTTTGCAACCTAATAGATTTCTCCTGGTGAATTACATGATCGGCCTTGTTTATAGTACTAGGGATCCTGCAGGTCGAGGTATCGCGGAATATATTGTAAGTAGACTTAGACCAGTAAAGAGTTCTGTCTGTAAGAGTAGTGAGGTCTGTCTTGAGGGAGTAAACTACGTCTTAGCTGGTTTTAGTGAAGATGTATTATACTTTGATTTTCTCGACGAGAGATTGCCCACTAACGTGGAGTTTTATATTATATTGTCGAGACACTCTAGTGAAGCAGGTATTAAGAGCTACACTGTTCATGCAACTGGTAACTTCTCTGCGGAGGCGCTTTATGGCGGGCGTCCACGAGAACTCGGCATAGCACATCCAACTATAGCTTTTAAACTACTAAGAAGCTTAAAGAGTAATTCTCTAGAGTATAATAGAGTTGGGTATGAGGTTAGCTATGAGGCTACACACCACGGTCCTACTAGTCTCAGTAAACCACTAGTATTTGTGGAAATAGGTAGTAGTTATAGCGAGTGGAGTGACCCCGTTAATCACACTGCTATTGGTGAATCAGTAGTTGAATTAGTAGAAGAATATCCAAATATAGTGAAGTGCACGTCGTCGATGGGTATTGGTGGTGGGCATTACCCCAGAAAATTCACAGAGATCTCTTTGAGCGAAAATGTGTGTTTTGGACACATAATGTCTAAATACGCCATCGCATACCTAGACCTCGGAACATTAAACAAGATGTTTACGAGAACAGCTATTAAGCCGGAACAAGTAATTGTCGAAAAGAAGTGTACTAAACTTGAACACAGACAATTAATAGAAGAATTCTCTGAGAGGAATAGACTCGCTCTAAGATATATCTAGATTAAAATAGTTACGTCTAAAAAGACGCTTTTCTCTCAACAAACCACGTTCTTGTTAACTTAGACCAGGCTACGCGTATTATTAACTCACTAGGCTTTTGAGGCACTGTAATTACTAATTCTCTTTCAACAAGCTTATTTGGCTCGTAGTCAAAACCATCTTCTCTAAACATACACTGTAAAATACCTCTGTTGAAGACGCTAATGACTACTCTATCTGGTCTAGAGTCACCCGTGTTGAATAGTTTTAACTTGATTTTAACCCGAGAATCTTCTCTAGATGCTCCCACGTCTACTATATTTAAATTTGGAGCTTTTACGTGAGTACTATATAGTGTAATACTAGAAAGAACTAAGTATCCTGGTACACCCTGTTCTGGCTCAAATACTACTTTAATGTAGGATATAGTATTACTTAATGGTATTGTGTGTTCTTCTACTTGAGTGTGAGATAGTGTAAGAGGCTCTATAGTATTCTCTGAAATTATTTTTACTTTACCTGCTCTAGGCGCGTAGAGTATGAATTTAACAAATACATCACTACTAGTTAAAGGGAATAGTGGGTCTAATCTATAGACGTATTCTTCACTCTGCTCTAAGAGGAGTAGTCCTGTTAAGTGATTATATGTGGACGTAGCTTCTTTGTCCTCGTAAATAGCACTTAGTAATATTCCCTTGATGCCTAGTGGCTCGCCACCTTCGTGTTTAATTGTAACATTAGCCCATTCTCTACTAAGAACTTCATCTATATTTAACAAACCTGTGACATCGTAAATAAACTTGTACAGGTATTTACCCTGTTCTGGGAGCTCGAGCACTATAGGTGGTTTAAATTCCCTTGTAATGCTCACTCCATTTAGCTTTAATTTCCAGTCTACATGAGTACTCCTAGCTTCTACGAGTACTTCTAGAAATGCGTGAGAAACCCTCCTCGTCCTCCTATTGTGGAGATTAAGCGTAATAGTAATTTTAGGGTTATGAGTTCCCAAGACTTCACTTAGAGATTTCCACATTGTATATACATCGCCATGTACTCTCATTGAAATACTAGTATTGAGATTTCCACGCAATTTACACAACCTTACTAAGTTTATTTAACCGACAACCTTTATAACGATGTATTACTAAGATCCATAGTACTTTTTCACTAAATAGTCGACTACTCTGCGAATAATAATATAACTTATTAAGAGCATTAAAAAGACTAGTGAGAGTGAAAGAGCTATGTCAATAGTAGTTGGTTTTGCAATTTGAGGAGGTATACCCTTCTCTGGGAATACTTGTTCTCCTGATTTTTCTAGAGGAGCTGGGAAGGAGATATTAATTAGTAAACACCATGTACTAGTAGGAGTATATGCTACCAATCCTTCGAGAGTTCTATAATACTCAAATGTAGCTCCGCTCACTGTGACATTTAATTGTGGAGATATCGGCCCTAATTGTATAAAACACCTTGTTGAGGTATTAAAAACCACTATTACACTGTGTTCTACAGTACTAACATCAGTGAGATTAAAGCCTATTGGGTATAAAATTAGTAGTGTTAGTGGTATAGTCGTGGAGTTACTACTAATAGTAACGTCTGCTACGAGTCTATCCACATAGCTCTTGAAGTGCTTACTATAATCTAGTAGTGTAATGTATGCCATGTACGTGTAGCTCTTATACTCATATATACTGCGATAAATGAGTACTTCTGAGTAGTGTACTGGGATCCCTGTTAAAGGCTCATAGTAGAGGTCTTTTCGAGTATAATTTGTAAAACCATTCTCCTCAACTCTAATTTCTACTCTAATTACAGCTAAGTCAATATCGAGTCTTGTAAGAGCAATTAAAACACCTCTCTCTAGAACACTCCTTAAAACCGGCGTACCCTTCTCAATACTCAGTAATAGAGGTAATGCTTGTATTTGTCCTCCTAGTACTCTACTATGACAAGTAGTACACACAACTGCCTGTGTTCCATTGATACTGCTAATTCTCAGTTTTAACTGCTCAGTTATGTCATTAATAGGTGTAATTGTAACACTTCTAAGTAATACTAAGAGACTATAATTCTCAACTTCTAAGTAGACATTTAGAGTTACATTTACAAATACCATGTAGTTTACTGTAACTATTACAGAGCTAATTATATTATTACTATGTAGCCCCAAAATCTCCTCTAAATATGAGCCCTCTGCCGATATCCAAGCAGATGCCTCATAAACCAAGTTTAACTCGTAACTAGCTTCTCGCACTCCAAGATCACTATAAACAGCTCCACTAAAACAAGTAATTAACATGAACAGTGCAAATATAATCCTCCTCTGTACCGAGTATTTTACAAGAAACACCTAACACCCCTCTACACTTAAAATTTATTATTCCTCATCCTAAATTTAGATTAAGTAAGGTGTTTAGAAAAACATGAGTTCAATTAGTAATGATATTTTAAAAATAAGACACACAAGTCAAGTAATATATACAATTCTACCTGATAGAAGTAAAGCTTATTTGAAATATAGTGTTGAAAATAAAGTCATGAAACTCATTGAGACATATACTCCACCACAGTATAGAGGTAGGGGTATAGCTTCTCAACTCGTAAAATACGCTGTAGAGCTGGCTAAGAACAATAACTGGCTAATAGAGCCAATATGTAGTTACGCAGTATACTTCTTCACGAAGAATCCAGAGTATAGATCTTTTCTCACAGAGTACTACAAGAATCTCAGTGATCAGGAGTGGCAGAAGCTCTTAGAAGAAGCTAGATCACGTGAAGAACAGAGAAAAGTTGGTGAAAATGAAGATACGAATTAAATACTTATTATGGCTCTCAGAGAAAGCTGGTGTAGAAGCCGAGGAACTAGACTTACCTAATAAAGCTACACTACACCAACTCCTAGTAGAAGTAGGTAATAGAAGACCCCGCCTATCTAAAATTATCCAGGAATTACTAGTAGGAAGTAGTGATATTATAATTCTCGTTAACTCTAAAACACCACTACAAGGCCTTGAAACTCCTCTCAAAGACTTCGATGAAATCACCTTAATCCCTCCCCTTTCAGGCGGATAAGATCTTCCAACTATAATGAGAATATCGCTTCTTACTAACAACTACGAATAGCTTTAAATAGCTACAATCAGTTTACTTAATACCATCCTAGACCCTTATCACGAGTGAGTATTAAAAACCTACAATAAAACTAATATATTCTAGTAGTGAGCCGCCGTAGCTCAGCCTGGTAGAGCGCCGGCCTTGTAAGCTGTGGTATGAATTTAGAGGCCCGTTAAGAGAGCCGGGGGTCGCGGGTTCAAATCCCGCCGGCGGCTTTATCTACATTGTTATTTTCTCTGCTTATTTTTAAGTGTCTTATAGTATTATACTTGTAGACAGCTATAGGGTTTTTTCCTCCTTTACATTGTTCTTGAACAGGGCATATTCCACTAGCTCTCATTTTCTCACAACTATATGGTAAATACTTCTTTTTACCACCACGAATTCCAAGTATGTGTTCAACTTGGTATCTTGCAATTTTCTCGTTGAAATCTGCTGATGTTTTAAAGTATTCTAAAACACTATCAACATCTAGCCCTATGCTGCCGAGAAAAGCTGCTAAGTTAAATCTTTCTACGTGGCTTGGATTTCCACCAGACCTTAGAATACCAATTATTCTCGCTATACATGGCGGGAATAGATTTTCAAATACAGGTAACTTTTCACTTTTTAACTCAACTCTTACACCTATTTGAGTACTCCTCCTCTCTGTAGGCTCTACATATTGTTCTCTTCTACTCTCTATCAGCAACTTCTCGGTATCAGCTACTAGTTTTGTAAAGTCTTCTAGTCCTAGTGGCGGTGAGCTCTCCTCGATATTTAATAAGACAGTATTTAGTATCGCCTCTTCCAGAACTCTCTGATATGTCTTCTGGTCTAGGTAGACATAGCCATTGTTAACAATGTTATTCACAAGGCTATATGATTGATCGTGTGCTAGTCTCCGCGAAACAACTCTGAGATAACTCAACACAGAAATAGCAAACTCGCAGGGTACAAATCTCGCTCCCTTCCCACTCTTAGATACTACAAGTATTTTCGGTATATTAGATTCTCCTGAGACTAGTAGTACTTCTAATCCTAATTTCCTTCCAAGTAGTAGTAGTTTCTCGGGGCTCTCCTGATCCATGTTGCGCGAGGCGTATTTAGAGTAGACTAGAGCTACTCTATTCTGAAACCACTTATCTCCAATAGCTTTAGCTAAGTCTAAAATAGTGTAATAGAGTAAAATACACTCTTCAATACTAGAACAGACATTATATGGTAATTCACCCCGCTCTATAATCTCTTTTACAATAATACTCAGCTTCTCTCTCAAAGCAGGATCTTTAGAGACAAGAACACTCGGCCTCTCAACATAGAGCTCCACTAACTCTTGCTGTGAGAGAGCAAAGGGATATTTAGAGTAATCTATATACATTACCACAATAACACCTTTAATTCTACCTAGCTCTCACCACTATGTTTTAAACTAATCCTACTATGAGAAGTAACCCATGAACACTTGAAAAAGAGCTTGATTTCAGCGCTTTGGCCCCACATCACTCACTCAGAGCTCTTTCGAGGTCCCCTCACATCATCTACTTATATCTACGCTTATTCTGCTTAAAATAACTCACTTTCTCATTTCAAATTCTATTTTCTCATAGCCACTTATTTTAGTACCTTTTTCAACTTCAAACACTAAGATTCTACACTTATCGAGTAGCCTATATGGAACTCCTAGTTGTGCTGTGAGAACTCTAGCTTTGGGTGGGAAGAACCAGTAAACTCTATAATCATACTCGGCTACTTCAGGCTCATATTTATCCTCGTAGATATTTAATCCCTCTTTAAACACTCCACGAAAAGCTATTATGAAGAGTATATAGGGGTATTTAAAATCTCCTTGGAAGCCTATTTCAACGTCAACTACTCTTGGATATACTCGCTCATCATTTATAATCACTTCCTCCTGATCCAAGTAGAACTGCATATTTCTAACTAGTAGAGACTTCTCTTCTACAAGTTTCTTCTCATCTTCAACTATACTCCTATATTCCCCCTGTGGATCATAGTAGTTAAAAATAACTAACTGCTCTACTAAACCCGACTCTCTAACAAAGAAAAACCCAGTAGCATATAGAGGAGTCATGTCACTCAACGCTCAATACCCTCTCTAACTATTTTCCTATAGACCTCTAAACCTCTATCTGTTAAATATACATAATTGTACTTACCAGATCTTTTAATAGTAACCAAACCCTCTTCTTCTAGTCTCCTCACTCTCCTACTCACAGTAGACTTAGGTAAACCTGTTTTAGCTGCAATATCAGCTTGTAATAGCCCTCTGTTACCCGAGTCGCCGAGTACTCTTATAATAGCTCTATAGTTGCTATCAGATAAGTAGTCTAATTTCTCAATTGTTAAAACAACTCTTTTTCTACGTAAAAAGTAAAACACTACACCTCCCACTACGAGAACTCCTATAGCTACTATTAATACACTCCACAGTATATGTACTTGTAATGGCTGTTCCTCTTGCTGGATTTCTACTACTGGCATGAGAATGACAAAACCTAGTCCAAAGCCGTCGAGAACTAAGTGTGTAGTGTTATCTAATCTAGAGGTATTTGAGCTCACTCTAATAGTATTTACACTTACATTATATTTACCTATAAAAAATATTTCTACTCTTACACTCGAAGTAATATTATACAGAGTCTCGGTATCAATTATTAAAGAGTATACTCCAACCCCAATTTCTTCAACTAAACTAGTAACCTGTAAAATAACACGTAGCTCACCAGTACCAGAAGCAAGTACAGTAATTCCACTCTCAGTAGTATTTAATCCAACTACGAGGAGATCGCCTGAAGAAGTGTAATTTATAAATTTAAACTCTGTATCTTCACTAAACACACTTAGTGGAATTTCGAGATAAGCTAATTCATCTAAGTTAATATTAGCTCTAACTTCAATAATACCCTCATTACTACGTGGATCATACACAACATAATACCACAAATTACTAATATAAATACTAGTTGAGCTCGTAAATGCCAATGAAATCGTACTCGTAAATAATATTATTATTGTGAAAATCACTGTGTAACTTACTTTCAATAAGCTTCCCTACTACTACGTAGATATTCAGACCTTAACTATGTATGTACGTATTTATAGGTTTTTCTATTTAACTCCACTTAGAGGTGTAAAGCGTAGTTGTGGAGTTATAGAGAACTGTTTAGTTGCCCTTTTACACTAATTTTGGGCTCATATGAATACCTTGATCTTAAGGGTTACGTAGTAATGTCTGTATTGAATTATAGACTTAACCTCTTAGTATCACAGAGTGGGGAGATCAGGGTTTTATCAAATATACCACAAGCTAGCTGGCGAGACTTTACATTTAAGCTGTGTAGTGCTATTGCAACTAATAAACTAAGTGATCTCTACACAGTAGACCTAGTTAGAGTCTACTCAATGTTTTATAGTGGTATATGTAGTTTTCTCATCTATGAAAATAATATATTACCAGTTACTATTGATTTTGTCAATACAGAGAAATACTATTTTTACCTCGAACCATACACAGGTGTAAGTACATCTATACTCAATACGAGTAGGGGTAAACTTGAAGACTGGATTATATTTCAAACAGCTCTGAGAAGCGGCGAATTCGATCTTCTAATTAAAGCGTGTAAAAACCTCGAGCCGAGTAGTGTAAGTAGTGAGGAATGCAATATTAGATCTGATTGCGGAGTTCTCAAAATTACAAAGAGAAAACTTGAAATAAGCTCTTATCTCAGAATTATCCCAGATAATACTCCACTTAGACACATAGTGGTCCTTGAAAACAAGACCTCTCACTTAAGAGTAGGAGACACCTCTTGTGAGATAATTTACTAATTTATACCTATTTAAGATCATATTCTAACTAAATTCGTAAAAATAAGAGAAAAGTTCTTTAAGTAGAAGACTGCTTAGATGAACACATCGTATCTAGGAGTTCTTCGAGCGCTCTAAGCGGCTCAAGTCCTTTTATAAATATTAATTCATATAGCTCAGTGTAGTGTTTTTTAACCTCTTCGAGGTATTCTTCTAGAGTACTCCATGGAGGCTCAGTAATATCTCCTTTTCCAATACCGGGACACCTCGCCGAGATCTCTAATTTACTATTTTCGCCTGGTGTTATTGGGAGAAAGGGGTATAGTCGACACCTCATAGGCCTAGCGGGGTATATTATACACGTAGGTGTATTACTAATGTATTTTAAAAAGACGCATTTATTGCTTACACCTCTTAAAACTACTACTGGTATATAGTCAGCTATAATGGCATATATGTACTTGCCCGTGAGATCTCTCCAATTTACATTAAAATATCTAGCAATTCTACATACATCACTAGCTGTTAATGAGACATTAGGACCACTACTACAACACCTACCACATCTTAAACACGTGAATTTAACCTTATCCCCTCTCTTAGTAATCAATTCAAATACCCACAAACACGTTTAAACACACACTTACTACAAGAAGCTCTACTACAACTATATATCTCTACAACTCTGTCATTCTCACTCTCAGAGTAGACACCACTATTAGTAATTACTAGTACTCTCACGTTCTCACGGGCTTTAGCGCTGTTTTTCACCAAATACTGGTCACCAGCTACTCTACTTT
>CAZMCE010000027.1:0-15871 GCA_964564855.1 uncultured Thermosphaera sp.
TGAGCTGGATCCAGGGTACTGAGTCTAGAGAGCTTTATATTAGAGGTTTAAAGCAAATACGTAGTGGAGTACTCATAATTCTAGTTGCTAGTATTATAAGTCTCGTAGCTGCGGGCTTATTATTCTTACTTCTAGTTGCATTGGTCACTCCCGTACAGTGGCGTGTTGTAACTGAAGTTACTCCGGGAAGAGTTGTACCTATAAGTGGAGGTAACACTGTGACTCCGAGAACTCATGTTTACCGTGTGGAGAATTCTCTAAGAGAGTTCTTCAATAATATACTTAAATCTCCTAATATACTTACACTAGTAGCTGCAACTGTAATTACACTGCTAGTTTCTCTAATACTATCTCTAATTGGTTATTGGGCTCGACTTGTTCCTGGTGCTAGGAGACTTGGAAGAGCTAGTAGAGAGTTTACTACTGCTTCAACACTAATATGGATTGGCTACTTCTGGGGTTACCTTACACTCCTACTAGTAATACTTATTGGTCTTGGGGTACTAGCATATACCATAGTTACAGAGAGCACTATTGGAATTTTCACAGCAATTATAGGTATTTCAGTTGGGTTTATTGTAGCTGTAATACTAGTAATTATTGGTCATATAGGATTAATAGTACTAGCTTATAAACTCTACGAGTTTGAAAAAATTACACTATACCTCATTATAGCTATTTTACTAATAGTAGTTTTAATCTTAACACTCACAGGGTTCATCCCATATGTGGGGCCTTTTATGCTAATAGGAACTAGTATACTAGGTTTTATAACGTGGATTTTACTATACATAGCACTAGGAGAGAGTATTAAGAGAGCAGAGAGTCAACAAGTACCACCAACACCTCCTGCTACCTCGCAAATACCTCCATCACTATAAAAACAATAGACAAAATATGCTCAAATTCTCTGGTAGAATAGCTTTTTTTAAATTTAGAAAAATATAAAACTATACCTTTTAAATATCTTAGATGAAATATTACTCTATTTATTCGTTTAAACAAAATCTATAAACATATTCTTCACCGTGTTATATTTATTAGAGGACGAAATAATACATTTTATATAGGGGATTTAAGATCGGCTCTCTCGTAGACATACCTTATGAGAAAGATGTAGATATTTACTATATTCGAGTTAAGAATACACGTAGTAGTTTCTTCGGAAAGATCAGCGAGCTTACTAGTTCTAAAATACTAATGTACGTATATAAAATACCAAGTAGCGAACACTACTTAGTCGTGGCAATGTCTTATGGTAAAGATATTGACAAAATAGTTAAACAGCTCATAATAAATGACTACTATTTACGGAAGAAAAAGATAATTAAAATTAAATACCTGAAGATCGGAAGACTTCACGTTCTCTATGGATTAAAGAGTATATGTGAGTTTTATAAATTAATTGAGGAAAATAATGTACAAATATTTATTCCATACATATTTAATAGTGGTTCAAGAGAATACATTGCTATGGGGCCTAAAGAAGCTATGGAAACATACTTATCTCAGGTCTCTAAATACTATACTCCGGAAAACGTAGATTTTATTTACATAAATACAGCAAAAGATCTTATTAATCTACTAGTGAAAAACTCCTTTATGAGTGTATTAACAGATAAATTAACATCCTCCGAGATGAGGATTCTTAAAAACGCTTTTGAAATGGGGTATTTTGAGTACCCACGTAGTATGAGGCAAGGAGAAATCGGAACACTTTTTAATTTATCAAAAGTAACAGTCTGTATTCATCTACGTAAAGCGCTTAAGAAGATCATGGAGGACGTAATTCAGTTCATGAGCATGAACTAAGTTCATTAACACACATTTGTATTTAATGATAACCTTGAAACCTTGAATTTAACGCACAACATTTAACATAGCGGTGAAAATCACTATCGCTTCTCAAGGGTAAAGGTTGAAGATTTCTCTCTAAGTAAATAGTCGATCTAGATGTAAACTAAGGTGTAATTATAATTAGTGCTCTTGTGCATTAACGAACCAAGTTAAATAGTCTCTTTAAAACCCCCACTATACTTAGAGTTCAATGGTGTTTTTTAGTGCGTGTTAAGCCTCAATTACCAAGAGGAATTATAACTGCTCTTATAACTCCATCATTTAATGATGTGAGGTCACTCGGTGAATCTTTATCAAAACTTATAGAACTCCAACTCAAAAATAATGTAATAGGTTTTTTTACACTTGGAACTTATGGTGAGGGATTACTATTACCAGTAGAGAAGAGAATGTTGTTTTTAAATAAAGTTCTCGAGAATGTTCCCTCAGGTTTTTTAGTTATTAATAATGTGTCTGCTTTGAGTATCGAAGATAGCATAAAACTGGCTAAACACTCCATTGATATTGGAGTAGATAAAATAGCGTCTTTACCTCCATTATATTATAATATTGGTATAGGAGAAATTAAGAGGTTTTTTAATGAACTAGGGAGGATTGAAGCACAATTGTTTATATATAATAATCCTCGAAAGGTATACGTTGATATAAATCCGATGTTTCTTAAGCAAATTGTAGAAGAAACGCCTAGTGTAATTGGAATTAAGGATTCCAGTGGTTTAATAGAAAGACTCATTGAACTAGTATCAAACTTCTTAAACCAGCTATATATAGGTATTGCTAGTGATTCACTAATACTCGATACCTTTCTATATGGTGCTGATGCCCATATTTGTGGAGTGTGTAACGCTATTCCTGAGCTGGCTATTGAGCTATTAAAGAGCGTGGAGAAAGGAGATCTACGCAGGGCTATGTTTATTCAAACACTTATTAACGAGTTCAGGTCTTTGTCAAGAGAATTTAATGTAGAAGGTGTAGTATTAGTTAAAGCCTCTCTTAAATTGCGAGGTATAGATGTAGGAGATCCTTTTATTCCACTAAGAAGACTTAGTGAACGTGAAGTATTGAGAGTTAGAAATATATTAGATAAAATATTTAGGATAATGGGAATTAAGGAGATCTAGTGGGTTATATTATGAAGACTCTTGATTTTATATCAATAGGAGAAGTAATGATTCAGTTAAATAGCATCACACCTGGTCCACTACGCTATGCAAGATACTTCGAAGTGCATGTAGCAGGTTCTGAGGCAAATGTTATGATAGGATTAGCGAAACTTGGATTTAAAACAGGGTTAATTACTAGGTTGGGGAGAGATGAGTTCGGAGAGATGATTATAAGAGTGCTACGTGGTGAGGGTGTAGACACTTCGCACGTAAAATTTGTTGAAGACGCGCCTACTGGAATATATTTTATTCAAAGACATTACCCTATTCCAGGGAAGTCTACAGTCTTCTACTATAGGCATGGATCGGCTGCCTCGGGAATAGATGAGAGTGATATAGATGAGGAATATGTTAATAGAGCGAGGGCTATTTTCTTAACTGGAATTACTCCAGCTTTAAGTGATAGTTGTCTAAGGGCGGTTAAAAAAATCAGAGAAGTAGCATTGAACTTGAAGAAGGATCTAATTTTTGACACAAATATTCGTTTAAAGCTATGGCGAAACCCTGAAAAAGCTAGGTCTATATTGCTACCACTGATTGAGGGATCTAAGATCATATTTACAAATAAAGAAGATTTAAATATATTATACCCTGGTAAAGAAATAAATGAAGCTATTTCACTACTATTAGATTTAAACAGTCAATACGTTGTTGTAAAAATGGGTGAAGAGGGAGCAGCGCTTTATTCTAAAGATGGTAGAACACTATTTGCTAAACCTCCTACTTCACTTATTATTGAAGATGTGATTGGAGCGGGAGATGCTTTTGACGCTGCATTTATAGCTGGAGTTTACAGTGGACTTAACTTAGAAGAAGCTCTTAGAATAGCTAACTTAGCTGGTTTCTTAACAATTACAGTTAGAGGTGATATAGAAGCTCAGCCTGATTGGAAGGTTTTAGAGGCGTTAAAGGAGTATTATGTAAAGAAAATAGAGACTTTAAGGTAATAATTACTCGTAAACTACAACTGGTCTCCCAATAACTATGCCTTTTCTTAAGTCATCAAGAGCTTGGTTTACTTTTTCAACTCCTCCCCTATATACAGTTACTATGGGTTTTACTTTACCTTGAGCTAGCAACCTTAAACTCTCTGAGATATCATATCTCGTGAAAGCTAGCGAGGCAATTACCTTTTTCTCTGTTAGTCCCCACTCAATAACTGGGAGACTCAGATTTCCTGGTGGATAACCGAGTAGAACTAGAATTCCTCCTTTTCTTAAAGAGTAGAATGCTTGTTCATATGTTGAAACGTCTGTTGGAACTAGTTGTAATGCTATATCTGCTCCACCAGAGATCTCGATTATTCTTTTAACGGGGTTTTCTTTAGCAGTATTAACTACGTAATCAGCTCCTACTTCAAGCGCTTTCTTGAGCTTATGTTCACTCCTACCCAGGGCTATTACAGTACATCCTTTAGCTTTAGCTACTTGAACTGCGTGAAAACCTAATGCACCAATACCCCATACAGCTACTATATCGCCCTCTTTTGCTCCAGCGTACCTTAGAGCCTTGAAGGGTGTTGCTATGGCATCTGTAGATAATGGTGCATGCTCCCATAGGACATTTTCAGGTATGGGTAAGACGTGAGACGCCTTAGCTAACACGTATTCTGCATATCCGCCATAAACATGTCTACCTGTCTCAATAAGATTCTCACAGAGTTGTTCATTTCCTCTCACACAATATCGACATTTACCACAAGTATACCATAACCACGATAAGACAACCCTATCTCCGGGTTTTATCCCTTTAACGCCTGATCCAATCTTATATACTTCTCCGGCTATCTCGTGTCCTAAAGCTGTTGGCATTAATGGTGGTGGCGGGAATTCTCCATCAATTGTTGCAAGATCTGTGTGACATACTCCCACAGCCTTGACCTTTAATAACACCTCGTCAAATGCTGGATCTGGGAAGTCTATTTCTCTGATCTCGAGCGGTTTCTTAGGCTCAGTGAATAAGGCTACTTTTCCTCTGACCATGTTTTACACCTTAGTTTACTTATTCTGAAGTATCTCCTATAATTTAATCATAGAACTTGTTTTAATATCTGGATATAATTCGCTAGTAGTAGTTTAATTTATGAGGTGATAATTTGAAAATTATAGATACTCACATGCATCTTGGTGAGTGTAGAATATTCGGCCTTAAGATATCAGAAGAAGAGTTAGAGAAATATATTGAGAATTACAAGGTTACAGCAGTAATTGTTCAACCCTTTCCAGGTTGCCCAGATCCTATTACTACACATAATGAGATTTTTAAATTAGGGAAGAAACACCAAGGTAGAGTACTAGGATTAGCTAGTATTAACCCATTTCTCGAGGAGGAATTTGTACGCAGGGAATTAGAAAGAACACTTGGAGAATTAGGGTTTGTTGGAGTAAAAATACACACAGCCGGTCACTCAATATCTCCGGTAAATCCTAGGGCAACACTAATATTTGATATAGTTAAGAAGTACAAGGTTCCCGTAATGATCCATACAGGTCCAGGCCCTTTCTCAGACCCTGCGTTAGTCGCTTCGAGGGCTGAGGAATACCCTGATGTTAAAATAATCCTGGCACATGCAGGTTTCGGTATTTATGCTAATACTGCTTTATTGCTTGCTAAGAAATATGAGAACGTGTATTTAGAGGTCTCTTGGACTCATGTATATGACTTAGATTTGTTTATAAAGACTGTACCTGATAAGGTCTTATTTGGAACAGATTTAATTGAGAATATCCCTGTTGAATATGCTAAATTAGATGGATTAAGAGTGCCAGATGATTTAAGAGAGAAAATATTATACTTGAATGCTAAGAAAGTATTTAATCTAAAGATCTAGGGCATACATTATTAAAAGGGTTTTTCTGAACTATAAATAGGTGGTTGAATTGATCTCGGTTGCTGAGTGGATAGTTATCATAATATTACTCATAGCATTATTAATATTTGGTCCATCTAAAATACCAGAGTTAGCTAGAGCTCTAGGTCGAGCACGCAGAGAATATGAGAAAGCTGTACGTGAAGATGTAAAAGAGTCTACAGAAAAACCTTCAAGCGAAGATAAAATTCTTGATTTAGCAAGAAAACTCGGTATTAAAACAGAGGGTAAGACTACAGATGAGATCTTGAGCGAAATCGAAGAGAAACTTAAAGAGCTGAAAAAATAGAGATTTTCTTAAAATCTCGTTACTAAGCAAACATAATTAAGTGGAGTTTTTATGTCTAGTATGAGTCTTCTTAGAGATTTTAAACGCCACATTGACGAGCTTATACGTAGATTAAAGAGGGTTTTTATATCTTGGTTTGTACTTTTAATATTACTTATGAGTTTTCCTGCAAGTGTATTTAATATGGAGAGTTTTTTAGAAGGGTCTTATATACCACTAAGTGTTTATATAGTAAACACTATGGCTAATTACGTGTTAAATTCTCCTCTAACAAGTAGTGTTCACTTGATTTTTATTGCAAAAGACCTGAGTATGGGTTTTGAACTATGGTTTTTATCTGCTTTTATTCTCTCGTTTCTAATTTCAATTCCACACTTAATCTTAGAGATATGGAAGTTTATTGAGCCTGGTCTTTATGAGTATGAGAGAGTATTTTTGAGAAGGACTTTTTTGCCTTTAATTGGATGTTTTATTGGAGGCTGCGTATTTGGCTTTACCATCTTAGTCCCTATTATTTTGAGGGCATTTGTAATTGTTATGATGTGGTTTAATGTACAGCCAATAGTCACATATATGGACTTTGTGAGTTTTGTTGTTACTACAACAATATTCTCTGGGCTTTTTATGACTACCCCCCTTATAATATATGTATTAGTTAGAGTTGGATTAATACCTATAGAGCCGCTTGTAAAATATAGATTTCCGCTTTATATTGGAATATATATAATAGCGGCAATTATAACACCTGATGGAGGTAGTTTTGGCAGTGCAATACTTGCATTACCTGTGATCTTATTTTTCGAGATCATAATACAGCTGTTAAAGAGGCGTATCAAAAGAACTAGTTGTTGTCGTGGATGAGAGAGATTTAGAAAATAATAGAACTTTGTTATAATATGACCTTATATATACCTTAATTCATACACACCTAGGGGAGTATCATTGAGCCCCGAGCCTGAAAAGAAAAAAGAAACTTTCGATCCTGAGAGGAGAAAATTCTTAGTAACTATAGGTTCTACAGTTATTGCACTCGGTGTTGGATACGCGTTAGGTTACTTGACAAAGCCAGCTGAGGTAATAGAGAGGACTATTACAGAAACTGTTACAAAAACAGTCACTGTACCAGTTACTACACCACCTACAATTCCCGGTTTAAGCGGTGTTGCAGCTAGAGCTGTGCAGGGAGCTAAAGACCTAGTTGAAAAAGGCATAGTGCCTAAGGGTGCTACACTCCGAATTTTACACGTAGCGGGATCTAAGGCGCAGCTCGAGAAAGCTATTGAGCTTTGGAATAAATATGTCCCAGAAATTAAAGTCGAGCTCGTTACTATGGGTACTGAGCCAGACGTATATACTAAAGCTATGAGTGAGGCAGTTACTAAAACTGGAGCTTATGATATTATAACTATCTTTAGTACTTGGCTAGGAGACCTAGTAGAGGCTGGATTAGCTAAAGACATTACTGAATATTTCACTAAACACGACCCTGAATATGTAGGTCCCTGTGCACCTATTGAACCACTTGGCTCATACACAACACTCTATAAAGGTAGACGATATGCATTAGCCCTAGACTCAGATGTCTTTACCTTAACATATCGTAAAGACCTGTTAAATGACCCTAGATATAAGGATGAATTTAAGGGCTCTTACGGATACGATCTCAAAATACCCGACACGTGGGAGCAAGTTATAGACATTGCAGAGTTCTTTACAGAGAAGAAACTTACTTCACCTAGAGGAGGTAG
Organism: uncultured Thermosphaera sp.; assembly: GCA_964564855.1. GTDB lineage: Archaea > Thermoproteota > Thermoprotei_A > Sulfolobales > Desulfurococcaceae > UBA285. Next base: position 7,927 of record CAZMCE010000027.1, read on the forward strand.
AGTGTGGGGAGCCTACTTCTATGCTGAGCCGGCATTTGCAGCGTACATCACGTGGACTAATATATTCCTAGAAGCAGGTGGAATACTTTTTGATCTAAACACGATGGATCCCAAAGTAGATTCTCCAGAAGGCAGGTATGCATTTGACATATTATTGAAGCTAAAACCATACATGCCGCCTGAGGCAATATCAGCAGCTTGGGCTGACTTATATGATAAATACATACACGGAGAGAGTGTATTAACTGCTGCATGGCCGTCTCTAACAAAGATGGCTATATCTTCACCAGACTCCGTAGTACGGGAAGTTACAGGTACAGCTTTAATGCCTGGTGTTGAATTAGAGATTGCTGGGAAAAAGACACTTATAAGAGCAGCGCCGAACCCAGTAAACTGGGTTGGAATAGTAAGTAACTACAGTAAATATCCAGAAGCATCATATCTCTTCTTACAGTTCATGACTGCTCCAGATACCGGGCTCGAAGTAATCTTAGCTGGAGTGATCTTAGACTTATTCAGAGAATGCTGGTTCACCGATCCAGAGTATAAGGCCAAGTCTATAGAGGGCTATGGCAGAGAGTTCGTAGAAGCCTATTCAGAGTCAATTAAAATATCATATCCCGACTTCATAATAAGAGGAGGTCCTGAATACACTTCAAAACTAACTACAGCGGTAAACGCTGTACTCGCTGGAACTCTAGACCCTGAGACAGCATTGAGTAATGTTGCAAGTGACTGGGACTCTATAACAAAGAAGTATGGAGTTGATGCACAACTCGAAGCTTGGAGAGCACTAGCACAACTATTCCCTGAAGACGTAAAGAAAGCTTGGAAAGCTAAAGGATATATGAAGTAATCTCCTTTCTATATTCTATAAAACTTGTTTTATTTTTTTATTTTTTACCACTTTATTCTTATCTACCACTCAAGAATATAATGGTGTGATTAATGCCGGAAAAGTCGCCTAGATCTGTTAAAATACTCGCAACATTGCCTCTAAATATACTCCTAAACGGAGTTCTCATAGTACCATTTGCAATCATGATTTACTTAGCATTTGCAAAGTGGTCACCTCTAATGGGAATTAATTGGTGGGAAGCGCCATTTGCAGCTATTAGTAATTTTCAAAGAGCATTTTCTGATTCAAGGTTTGTTAGTGCACTTTCAAGAACAGCACTCTTCGTCTCGATTGTTGTGCCATTAGAATTTATGCTTGGTTTAGCAATAGCATATATGCTTCAAGGTGAGTTTAAAGGCAAGAAATACCTCATAGCACTCTTGATCTATCCACTAATGCTGCCCCCTGTAGTTGTTGCTACAGTATTTTACCTATTCTTTCAGCCATATGGGCCAGTAAATAACATTTTCTTATACTACATTATGGGGGAAAGAGCCCTAAACATATATTGGTTCCTAGATCCTAGTTTAGCCCTAGTAACGATAATTATTGCTGATGTATGGCAGTGGACCCCATTCATGTTTTTAATACTGTATTCTGGCTTATCAGCTGTACCTAAGAGACTAGTAGAAGCAGCTGAAATATTAGGTGCGAGTAAGTGGAGGATTTTTTGGACTATAAGATTACCACTAATAAAACCATTAATTCTCATAGCATTAGTATTGAGATCGCTTGAAGCTCTGAAAGTGTTTGACTACGTATACGTAATGACTGGTGGAGGGCCGGGTATAGCTACAGAGTCAATATCACTATACATATATAGACTTGCAATATTATACCAAGATATATCTTATGCAGCCGCAGTATCGATAATAGTACTACTTGCAATTATGATTATTTCTCGTGTAGCAATATACTTCTTTATTGAGAAGAGGTGAGGTGTAATGAAACTATCTATCCTACCTAAAATTATAATTGCATGTCTTATAGTAGTATTTATATTGTGGACCTTGACCCCAGTATTGTGGATGATATCACTATCTTTTAAACCATACGGTGAGTGGAGAACACCTCATCTTCTCCCACAGAAGCCTACACTAGACAATTACAGAATGCTATTTACACCACAAGCATTACAGATATTTATAGCATACACGGCGATTATAGAACCTGTAACAGGACCGTTAACGAGGAGCTTGATAGTATCTATTATAGCTACGCTTATTGCTATTATTATAGGATTCTTTACAGCTTATGGTGCAAGCCGATATAACACACCAGGCCCATTCACGCTGTTCTTTACACTACTAACAAGAATGCTCCCGCCAGCCACGTTCCTAACGCCAATAATGGTTTACTTTACAACACTTGGCCTCTTTGATAATATTGCTGGTTTAATACTCTTATACTCTGCTACAACAATTACATATGCTATATGGATTATGAAGGGTTTCATAGATGCTATACCAGTTGAGTGGGAAGAGGCGGCACTAATGGAAGGCGCAAAGCCTATAGAGGTTTTGTTTAAAGTCGTATTGCCAATTGCTAGACCAGGCCTAGTAGTATCAGGGCTCTTTATTTTCTTAATGGCGTGGACTGAACTACTATTTGCACTAGTATTAACAAATGTACATGCCGTTACACTACCTGTTCAAATAAGTAAATACGTAACAGCTGTAGGTGCTCTATGGGGTACACAAGCAGCAATAGCTTTACTAGGGTCAATTATCCCGGTAATTATAGGGTATATGATTCAGAAACACTTAGTTACAGGATTTACATTTGGCTTGGTGAGAGCATGAGTAGAGTAGTATTAAGAGTTGAGAATATAGTTAAGACATTTGGTAAAACCATAGCTGTTAATGATGTATCATTTGAAGTATATGAAGGAGAGTTATTTACACTACTAGGTCCTAGTGGTTGTGGTAAAACAACAACTCTCCGTGTTATTGCCGGCCTTGAGCACCCCGATAGGGGTAGAGTGTATATCGACAATGTTGACGTTACTGACCTCCCCCCAAGGGATAGGAATGTGTGCTTAGTGTTTCAGGAATATGCTGTATTTCCACATATGAGTGTTTATGATAACATAGCATTTGGATTAAAAGCAAGAAAAATCTCTAAATTAGATATAGATAAAAAAGTGAGAGAAGTAGCAGAGCTCCTCGACTTACAGAAACTCTTATGGCAGAAAGCTGGAAAAATAGGTCTTAGTGAGCAACAGAGAACAGCAATAGCGAGGTGTATTGTAGTAGAACCTAAGCTCCTGCTTCTCGACGAGCCATTAACCCTAGTTGACGCTAAGATCAGGGAGAGAATGAGAAGAGAGCTGCGAAAAATGCAAAGAGATCTAGGAGTAACAATGGTATTTGTTACACACGATCAGCTGGAGGCATTAATGTTATCAGATAGAATAGCTGTGATGCGCGAAGGAAAACTCATACAAGTAGGTACGCCACAAGAAATCTACGATAACCCCATTAACTTGTTTGTAGCTTCATTTATTGGATCTCCAACCATGAATTTCCTTGAGGGAGTCTTAAGAGTAGTTGAAGATAAATTGATCTTGGAGAGCGACATGAAAATAGATCTCATGAGAGGTATTGATACCAGGCCTTACAATCAACTAGATGGTAAAAAAGTGATTATTGGTTTTAGACCAGAAGATGCCTTTATATCTCCAGAGGGTTTGATTAAAGGTGTTGTTCAACATACTGAGATCGCTGGAGATAGAAAAATCATACATGTAAGGGTAAGTGATAAGTGTAGTGTACGAGTATTTGTAGATTTATATGCTTTAATAGGAATTGGTGATGTAACAAGTATACAAGTTAATCCGTTAAGATTACATATTTTTGATAAAGAAACTGGACTCAAGTTGTTAAGGGCTGGTGTGTAATGACCTTTCTAATTGTTGAACACGTGTGTAAGAAGTATGGTGATAAAACAGTCCTTCATGACATAAATTTCGAGGTTAATAGAGGTGAAATACTAGCAGTAGCTGGTCCCCCAGGTGCTGGTAAAACCACGCTCTTAAAGATCATCGCTGGTCTCCTCACACCAACTAGTGGTAGAATACTGCTAGAGGGTCGTGACATTACAAATACACCGCCATATGAGAGGAATTTCTCAATGGTTTTCGAGGTGCCACCTATTTACCCAGATAGGACGGGTTACGAGAACATAGAGTTTCCTCTCAGATTAAAAAAGCTGCCAGTAGAGGAGATAAGAAAGAGAGTATATGATATAGCAGATCTACTCGGTATAAGGCATATTCTAGATAGAAAGCCGCATACATATAGTGGAGGCGAGTATCAAAGAGTTGCCTTAGCTAGAGCCTTAGTCACATCTCCACAGATCTTACTCTTAGATGAGCCGTTAAAGGCTCTAGACGCTAAAATTAGAGAGGAAATGATCACTTGGTTAAAGGATCTTCAGAGGAGACTACGTGTAACAGTTATTCACGCAACACACGATCCACTAGAGGCTATGTCTATAGGTGACAAGGTTGTAGTTCTACTTCATGGTGTTCAAAAACAGTTATCTAAGCCTAGTGAGCTACTCAATAAACCACTAGATTTAGAAGTTGACGAATATATTTCTATACCAGCATTAAATGTACTCAAAGTAAGAATTGAAGAAGTATTAGAAGAAAGCGCAATACTATCTCTTGATCATTTGAAAATAAAAATTCCCACCAGAATCTCCAAGAACTATGAGGGTAAGGAGGTTTACGCCTCAATTAGACCAATAGATATTTCCATATTCAAATCTGAGCAACCAGGATCTTTTAAGGGTAAAGTGGTTATGTCTCAGTATATGGGTAGGAACCAGCTAGTTACAGTAAATATGAATGGCATCTCTATACGTGCTATAGCTGATAAGATATTTAGAATAGAGAGAGATGACGTTATATACTTACAACTAAAACCTGAGCGTATTAGACTATATGATCTAAACACGCTGAAAAATATCATGTAAGGGTGAAAACATGCGTTTTTAACGTATAAATTACATGGTGATACAAAATCAAGATATGGTGTTCTTTTTTCAAGAGAGTACATTATAGATCTTGAAAAACTAATAATACTAGAGTTAATAAACGAGTATGACATATCATCAGATAATGCTTCAGAACTTGCGAGTACAATTTTCTCCCCTAGTAGTAGGAGAATGTTAGAGAGATTAAAGTTTATAGAAGCACTAATTAACAGCGGGTTAAAGAAATACTCGTCTTTAACACTCGAGGAGCTTAAGACTCTAGGATTAATACGAAGTCTTAATGAAGTAAAATTCCTTCCCCCAATTTTTGATCCCGGTAAAATTATTGGAATAGGGCAAAACTACGAAGAGTACAGATTAATGCTTAAATATCCTAAACCCGAAGTACCATTATTCTTCTTTAAACCAACGAGTACTCTAATAGGACACAAGGACTACATAGTTATACCACGTGGAGGGCGATGGCCAGGTACAGCGTCTCGTATAGTATTTCACGAGTATGAATTGGCATTAATTATAGGGAAAAGAGCTAAATTTATTGATAAGAATAAAGCGCTAGACTACATATTTGGTTTTACTATTTTTAGCGATATTACAGCACACGATATTGAGATGATTCAACCAGGCTATGTTTTGTATCAGCAAAGAGCAAAAGCGTTTGACACATTTTCACCCATGGGTCCGTGGATTGTAACTGTAGATGAGTTTGTGAGAGATAGTGTTGATCCACATAATTTGAGGATTTTGAGGAGGAGAAATGGTGTAGTAGAAGGAGAGTCAAATACGAGAAATATGACGTTTAAAATAGGTGAAATACTTGAATTTCTAAGTGAAATAATGACTCTAGAACCAGGAGACGTAGTGTCTCTTGGAAGCCCTCCAGCCGGTCCTCCTGAAGGATTACAGCCAGGCGATACCATAGAGGCAGAAATAGAGTATATAGGGACGCTCATAAACTATATTAAGTAATACTACTGCTTTTACCTAGTCTTTATTTAAATGTATTCTGCACGTATTTATTTGATTAGTGAACAGGAAGTTGCTCTGGATTTTATTTCTATTTAATTTTATATTAGAGGTAGCCTAGTAAAATGTATCGTAGCAGACTGAGATCGTGAATAAGTCTATAAGGATTTTAGCTATCACCGCATATCTCATAGCACTATTAATAGATTGTATCGCCTATATGTATGGTTTCACTACGCAGTTATCAACAATTACTGTTAGTGCTATAGCTATAATCTGGGGTCTTGCGAGAATGTGGAGTATTACACTAGCAACTGTTATTTGCTTACATCTACGTAGAGTTGGTGTTAAAGAGTGGTTTAAAAGTATATTTGGCTTATCTAAGAGAACACTGGCATATTATTTAATTTCACCACTCATAGTCTATCTAGCACTAGGAGTACATGTCTTAATAGCATATCCTCTCAGATTATTTGACTTTGAAGCGTATATTGAACTACTCACCGACATATTAGAGAAAGCTGTTTTAGTCAAATTATTCACGTAGAAGACTTAGCGAAACTAATAGCTATTGTTCAAATAATCCAAGCGTACATTGTAGCTATTACAATAAATACTATTGCAACAATGGGTGAGGAGATCGGATGGAGGGAATATCTATACGGGCTCCTAAGCTCAAAACACACTTTAACAAGTACACTTGTAATTGGTGTGTGTTGGGGTTTATGGCACGCTATGGCAATACTACTACTCGGCTATAACTATACATATAACAGGATACTCGGAGTGCTATTATTCACAGCACTTACAATTACACTCACATATCCACACCTAATAGTTGCTAGTAGAGTGAAGAGTATTTTACCAGCCTGTAGTCTACACGGAGCACTTAATGCTCTGTGGTCTCTAACGCTAGTAGCTACTAGGCTACCAGTAGAGCAGCGCGAATTACCACTAGGACTAGGAGTACTCGGAATAGTAGCTTAGAGCACAACATCTATTATAATAGCAATACTGATTTACAGACATATGCCGCATTAAGTTTTAAGTGAGTTATAACTACAGATCATCTATAATTTATTAAGCTATATTTACAGATCGTAGACGTGGGAGGATATCATGAGTGTTATTATCGACATTAGGATATCAAAGTGGCCTGAAAACACTGCTCTTCTGCTTTATAGCCCGAACTATTGGGGTTCTCTGTATTAAAAATACCAGTTGATCTTTTTGTCATTAAGCCTATGATATCCCTGATTTAGAGTTTTATTTAGATTTAGAGTTTTGTGTGATTATAACCCCCTCCTATAGTTACAGCTAAGAGTAATAGTAGAAGTAGAGGTACTCCAACAATTACTATCATTAGTGCTGTGCTAATTACCAACATGTTTCCTATTGATAGTCTGAATACTTTGAATTTAAAGTTGTTTAGCGGCTTTCTAATTAGTAATGTGACTACTAGTAGTGGTGGCCATGCTACTAGCAAGTAGTTTATTCTCATAGGCGCTATTCTCGGAATTACTTGTAAAGTCAGTATAGTTCCAGCTATTAGAACTAGTATGAGCACGGCTCTACTATAACTAATAGTTCTCAGTTCAAGTAAACACTTTAAAGACAAGTGAACACCCATTAGTACTAGTATAGAACTTACTGTTACAAGTCACTCACTATAAGTTCTCGGCTCAATGTTAAATCCATGGAGATTAATTATGAAACCTCCGAGTATTAGTAGTGATCCAGCTCTGAGGAGGCTAGAAGCACTTTCACACCTAATTGACTTGTAGAAGTGTATTGCGTAGGTCATAAAACCACATATTAGTATTATATCATAGAGAATTTCTAGTACTCTTACATTAAGAGGACTATATAGCGGATTTACTGTTAACGGGTAAAGTGGTTTTATGTCAATATATAGTGGCGTATCCATTAAGACGTGTAAGAACCAGCCTAGTACTCCGCCACTAATATAGCTTATTAAGCCATAGGTTCTCTCGCTAAGATGAAATATTCTATTAAGAGGACTCAGCAGGCCTCTAGCTAAGTATAAAGCAAAACCCGAGATCACCCCCATTGATATCG
>CAZMCE010000028.1:0-13653 GCA_964564855.1 uncultured Thermosphaera sp.
AAGGTCTCCCGCGACCCTTCTAAAGGGCTCTCTCAGCTGTTATCTTTTCTATTGTCTCAATGTGCTTCTTTACACGTTCTGGAATGCCTTTAATATCTAGGCTTATAAAGCCTCTTATAATGATCCCCACAGCTTCTTCGCGTGTAAATCCCCTGCTAATAAGGTAGTTTATTTCGTCCTCAGCAATTTTACCTATTGACGCCTCGTGTGTTAGTGTTACATTTGGAGCCTCTGCGAGGAGTTCTGGTATAGTTTCGATTGTAGAGTTCTCGGAAAGTAGTAATCCTCTACAATCTATATGTCCTCTTCCACTTTTACCAACTATTTTAGCTCGGGCGGTAATTCTCGAGGAGTCTTTGCCGAGAGATCTAGAGACGATCTCGGCTGCGGAGCCCTCACCTAATAGATAAGCTACTCCGCCGACATCTAGAATAGAATTCTCTAAGCCTAGTAGAATAGAAGCTGTGTAAGCATATGTGTTTTTCTCTAAGTGAATTACTGGATATGTTTGAAGAGTCTTGACGCGACCAATACTCACGTAGTACGATATGTACTTACCACCGGGTTTAATCCACACGGCTGTTCTAGGTCTTACATGTGAGACTCTATTCCACGAGTGTACCATTATATATCTCAGCGTAGCACCCTCCTCTACATAGTACTCTGTCACACCTACATGTAAGCCGAAAGACTCTGGCGCTATTGTACAGCCAGTGTAAATAGTTATGTCAGCGCCTTTCTCAATAACTGCAATATTATGTGGTGCTTGTAAACCACCAATACTCATAAAGAGACACGTCATTATGGGGTCTTCTACTCTAGTATTCTCTTTCACCCTCACGAAGTAGCCTCCAAGACCTTTAAGAGCTGCTATAGCAGTATATTTATCCATCGCCGGGTCAATAAGCTTCCACACGTATTCCCTAGCTTCATCGGGATTTTCCTCAATGAAATCCTCTACGCGCTTAACTTCAACGCCCGGTATCCTGCTAAGATACTTAAAGTATGCTTGATCAATTTGCGTATAGTACGCTTTAGCTGAGAAGTCTACACCTACCTCGCTCGTCCTTTCAGTGTCTAGTCTGGGCTCCCCGCTCACTGGTTTAAGGTACTCAGAGATATTTACGTCTACTCCGTAGGGTGCAGGCTTACTTAGAGCGCTCTTAGCTCTCTCCCTTACTCTCTCTAACCAGTTCTCTAAAGCCATGGATAAACACCTCGCTTAATAGTTCCGGGCCACCACAGATCTTTACTTCACCAGAGACCATAATACACGTTAAGGTGGGCTTAATGTACTTAGATATCTGTGCACTATGAGTAACTATAATCGTAGACTTATATGGTGTTTCGCGCACGAGCTTCTTGATGGCGCTAGCTATAATCTCAATAGAGTCAACGTCTACGCCACTATCAGGCTCATCTATTAGTGGCAGTTTTGGCTTTTGAGCTAAGAGCATGGCAATCTCTGCTCTCTTAAGTTCGCCCCCGGAAAAACCCTTTCCAAACTCTCTGTCTAGAAGGTGTTTAATCTCGAGATCACTTGCTATTTCAAGCGGATCACAACCAGTCTTCCTGCATAGAGCTTCAAGTAATTGACGCATACGTACACCAGTTAGTTTTGGAGGTGTTTGATGTGCTAGTGTAAGTCCTCTTGAAACTCTATACTCCATAGGCTTACTAGTGAGGTCTTCGCCTTCAAAAATAATATTTCCAGATATAACTTCAACGCCAGGATATCCAATTATAGCTCTCAGAAACGTAGACTTACCACTACCATTAGGGCCTAAAAGAAACACCAAGCTGTCTCTCTCTATAAGTATACTACTATTTCTAATAATGACTCTCCCACTGATAGCTACGCTTAGATCTTTTACTCCAAGCACCATCTTCACTACGTGCCCACCACACTCGCTTCATATTATGGAATAGATATTCAGGGCTAATAACCATGTTATTTACAAGGCTACGTATGGTAAAAATTTCAGGGCATTTTTTACTTCTTAATTGAAATTACTACTAGGGGTTATATCGTGAGCTCTGAAGAGCTTAGTGAGAAGATCTCTGAGTTGCTTGAACAGGGTAAAATGGAAGAAGTAAGCGCTCTACTCGACGCTTTACCACAGCACGAAGTGGTTGAAGTACTTTTACGTTTAAAGAGCGAGCTCAGAGTCAAATTACTGAGTGTAATGGACTTAGAGAGAATTAGTGAGGAGCTGGCTAAGTTACCGGTAGAATTAGTTAGTGAGATTATATCTGTTAAGGGTCTTGACGACATTGTCAAGGTCTTAGTAAAACTCCCTGTTGACGAGGTTGCAGATTTCATTTCTAAACTCTCCTCGAAAACGCGTATAGACGTATTAAAGCTACTGCCTAAAGACTTCGCGTATACAGTGGCTTCGCTAGCGAAGTTTCCACCTGAGAGTGTGGGTGGAATAATGACAACAATGGTTCCGGTATTTACATCTGAAATGAGTGTTGGTGAAGTGCTTGATGCCTATATTCAGAAATCTAAGCTGGGACTTTACGAGAGCCACTACTACATTTACGTTGTCGATGAGAAGGGTTTACTAATGGGTTATACTGACGTGAAGACACTACTAGTAAAGCCACGGGACATGAAGATCTCTAAGTGTATTCAACCGGTGAAGTTCACAATTAACCCTTTCGCAGACCGCGAAGAGGCAGCTAAACTAGCAATTAAATACGATCTTCTCGAAGTACCAGTAGTGGATTTTGATGAACGATTCTTAGGTGTAGTAACACTAGATGACCTTCTCGACGTGATTTCAAGCGAGTATATGGAAGACCTCTTAAAGTACGCTGGTATAGCGGAGACTATTAAGGGTAATTATATAACTGAGAGTCCTATTAAACTAGCACTTAAAAGAGCTCCTGTACTAATATACCTATATCTCATGAACACTGTTACCGGCGGCATTGTGGCTCTCTACGAAAATATTATTGAGAAAATAGCTATTCTCGCGGCTTTTATGCCAATGCTAGCGGATAATTCAGGTAATATTGGTTCTCAGTCCTCAGCTATCATTCTTAGAGGTCTTGTCACAGGTGAAATTAAGCTAACTAAGAGAGACATCTTAATGATGCTTGGTAAGGAGTTCTTAACTACAACACTGCTACTCACAATTCTCGCACCAGCTGGTTTTGCTATAGGATTTACAATACCGTTTTTAGCCTATCGAGAAATAAGCTATGCGGTGAAAATAGCGTTCACCGTTACAGTAGCATTAATGGCGTCGTGTTATATAGCAGATATCGTGGGCTCTTTACTACCTATACTACTAGCAAAAATCCGCATAGATCCGGCGGTAGCCTCAGCTCCAGTTATAACGAGTATTGCAGACATAGTTACAGTAACAGTGTATTTCACGATAGCAACTCTCCTATTTCAACTATACTAGTTTATTTGGCTAATCTACAGGTGAAAGGGGATTGGTAAGAGGTCTAAGAGACTTTTAATTACTAGTTTACCGCTCTTTACACTGTACATTACTATAGTAGCTTCAGGGTTGAATTCTGCTATAACTTGTCTACAGGCTCCACACGGAGGTATAGGCTTCTCAGTGTCAGCTACCACGGCTACTACTAGTGGCTTTTTACACCCATTAGTCACCATTGAGGCTATAGCTGATCTCTCGGCGCATATTGTGAGCCCATAACTAGAATTCTCCACATTTACGCCTAGATAAGTATTTCCATCACTGCACAGTATTGCTGATGCTACGTGAATGTTGCTATACGGTGCGTAGCTGTTAGGTAGTACACTTTCAGCTCTTTTAATAAGCTCCCAGTATATTTCATTACTTTCACTACTCAGTCGGCTTCACCTCAATAATGTACTCCTCGTCATTAATGTCCCACTTCTCAACTAGACCTCCTAGTTTACCAGCATAGTTGAGGTCACTTGATACAACTAACTCGGCAGATCTAGTCTCATTCATAATGTAGTTTCTCATAGATTCAATTAACTGAATCTTATCACTTGGAGCTATAATAATAGTCACTATTCTAGCTGTGAGAGGCAGTTTCAGCATTTTCCTCATAACTTGTACTCTTCTAACAATATCTCTGGCTAAGCCTTCTGCAAGATCTTCTATAGACAGCTTTGTGTCTACAGCTACAATACCGTACTCAAACTCACTAACAGCATACTCCTCAAGGTAATATGGTGCGATCTCTACATCGCCTTTCTCAATAGTAATCTCTACGTTATCAATTATACACCTATAGACCCCGCTTTTTAGTATACTCCTAGCTACGATATCGCTGTTTTCTTCTAAGTGCTTAACTAGCTCACTTAGTAATCCACGATATTTAGGTCCTAGAGACTTATAAACCGGCTTAACTTTATATCTCTTAATTTCCTCTACTCTACTAGCCTCCACGACCTCCACGTACTTGGCATTACAGATAAATTTCATAATATCAACTAAGCGCTCTACAGCCTTCGAGATCTCTAGGCTACTCGAGTAAATAATAACTCTTCTCACAGGCTGTCGGAGTTTTAAACCAGATTTCATTCTCGCACTAGCCACAGCACTATAAATTTCACGTACTAATTCCATATCTTTCTCCAAGATCTCATCTATGAACTTGTAGTCTGGTTCTGGGATCTCTAGGAGGTGTATACTTGGTTTACCATAATATTCTCTGTAGAGTGCTTGGTAAATGTACTCGGTAATTAGTGGTGTAATAGGTGCTAGTAGTCTCAGGACTCTATCAAGCACATAGAATAATGTGGCGTAGACCGCCATTTTGTCAGCTATATTCTCCTCGATCCATACACGTGGTCTAACTAGTCTTATATACCAGTGGCTCAGATCCTCAACTATGAATTGTCTAATAAGCCTCACGGCTTCGTGAACTCTGTATGACTCCATGTGTCTTAACACTGCTTTGACTAAGCTATTCACTCTACTCAGTATCCATTTGTCTTCTACGTGAAGTGAGCTTTTATATTCATGTAAATTGTGTTTATATGGATCAAAATCGTCGAGAACCATATATGTCTTAGCGAAAACGGCCACATTCCAGAGTACCGAGAGATCGCGACGAGATTCTTCCAGTTCTTTCCAGGAAAACTTAACATCTTCCCACAGCGTATTCGAGAGTAGCCAGAGTCTAAGTGGATCTCGACCAGCTTTCTCAATAGCTTCATCAACACCTACATAGTTACCGAGGCTCTTATGCATTTCTCTACCTTTTTCGTCAAGCATAAAGCCGTGTACTAAAACTACTTTATAAGGAGCTTTCTTGTATGTTATAATTCCTGACCTCAGTAACGAGAAAAACCACCCCCTGATTTGATCAGGGCCCTCTACGATAAAGTCCAGTATAGCCTCCTCGGCATTCATTTTCTCAGGGTGACCGCGAGGAGCATAAAAAGCCACACCACTATCTAGCCACACATCTAATACATCAGGAACTCGCCGCATTTCCAATCCACATTGTGGACATTTAAAAGAGACCTTATCTATCCAGGGTTTGTGAAGATCGTGTGGGACATAGTCGGCATATCTCTTCAACTCTTCTTCACTGCCGATAACAACTCTGTGTCCGTTAGAACAAATCCATATTGGTAGTGGAGTACCCCAGTAACGTTGTCTAGAAATAACCCAGTCTTGGAGATTTTCAAGTATATTTTCGAGTCTTGTAAGTGCCCAGGAGGGAATCCACGTGACTTTAGACGCTTCTTCTCGCAGTATGTTCTTTATTTTAGTGACTTTAATAATCCACTGCTTAGTAGCACGTAGAATAACAGGTGTCTTACATCTCCAGCAAATAGGATAGCGGTGTGTAATTATGCTACTATATATTAAGTAGCCTCTTTCTTCTAGGGCTTGAATAATTCTACTATTAGCGTCTCTCACGTAAAGTCCTGCAATAAATCCTGCTTCACTAGTAAATCTTCCCTCATCGTCTACAGGTGATACAACGAGATCACTCATGCCAATTTTTACAGCCACATCAAAGTCCTCGAAGCCGTGACCTGGTGCACCGTGAACAAGCCCTGTACCTTCATACATTGTCACATATTCTCTACTAAGTACAACTCTGTGGTATACATCAAGCTTCTCCTGTAGCGGTATAAGGTCTCTTAGTGGATGTGTATATGTATAATTAGTGAGTTCTTTACCGTAAAGTTCTCCTATAATACTATACTCCATTATTCCACACTCTTTAATGAAGGCTTTAAGTCTCTGCTTAGCGAGAATCCACGTTTCTCCACGTACGCAGAGCTTAACATAGACCTCATCTGGGTGAGCCATTACAAAGACATTTGCCGGTAGGGTCCACGGTGTAGTAGTCCAAATAATTAAATATGTATTAGGCTCTTCTCTAACGGGGAACTTGACATAAATGCTTGGATCTTCGAGATCGCGATATTCCACCTCGTATTCTGCCAGCGTCGTAGAGCATCGTGGACACCAGTACACAACTCTGTACTCTATGTCTAGTAAACCCAGCTCATCAGCTCTCTTAACAAGCCACCAAGCGGCACTAATGTAGTCATTTGTTATCGTGTAATAGGGGTTCTCCCAGTCCATGAACACTCCGAGTTCTTTAAACCACTTAGTCATGGCATTGGCGTTTAAGAGCGCGAATTTCCTACATTGTTCAATAAAGTTCTCAACTCCAATTCTCTCTTCAATTTCCTTTTTAGACTTAACGCCAAGCAGTTGTTCCACTTTAACTTCTATTGGTAAGCCGTGACAGTCATAGCCAGGCCTATCATAGACATTGTATCCTCTCATTCTCCAATATCTCAATATAGAGTCTTTCAAAACTTTGTTTAGTGCAGTACCGATGTGGGGTATGTCGCTTGAAGGGTATGGAGGACCATCAATGAACTTGAATATTACTTGCTTTTTAAAAGCCTCGTTTTTCACAAGATCGTATATTCTACCCTCCTCCCAATACTCTAAAACGCGCTTTTCAACAATATGCTGGTTATAAGGCCCTTCAAGCTTCCATGTCACGTCTCTATACACCAACTCCCTATTAGGTCAATAATTTAGACTCTAGATTTAATAGACATAAAATTTGTAAGTTATTTAAACTTAATACAATACGTAGATTTAATTAAAAACTATATAAGTTTTGCTAGCAAGTATATTAGCACAGCGAAGAGCGCTGAAGCTCCTAATACTAGTATTAAAAATCCTGTTCTGTTAAGCTTGTAGAGAACTCTAATATATGAGAGTATTACTTGTATACTTAGTTTAGAGGTTCCCGAAGCTCTCTGTTTAAATACGTATGGCTCTTCGCAGACTCGGTGAGGTTTTAAATAGCCGAGTATCTCTACAAGGACCTTATATCCCCTAGGCTCTATGGGTCTCCACGCAGACAATATTTCTCTCTTTGCGGCGAAAAAGCCGCTAACAGGATCTCTGACCCCTCTACAGCCCTTAATGAGAATTCTTGCTAGCACGGTAGCTCCGAGAGATATGAGGAATCTAAGTAGTCCGAAGCCTTGAACACCACCACCTCTGAGATACCGTGAGGCGATAACAATGTCGCATTTATCTATGTGCTTAACTAGTTTAGGAATGAGTGATGGGGGGTGTTGTAGGTCTGCATCCATAATGACTATTACATTGCCCTCTGAGACTCTCATTCCATCATAAATAGCTGAGGACAAGCCCATTTTAGAAGGTCTCTTCACAACTTTAACAGGGTACTTGGTTGAGAGTGCCTCAGCTACTTTTGCGGTGTCATCAGGACTATTATCATCTACAACAATGATTTCGTAGTTAAGTCCTCTTATATAATTATCTATTAGTGGAATAAGTCTTTCTATGTTTTCTCTCTCATTATATGTGGGAATTATAATCGAGATTTTCACAGAGTCTAAACCTAAACACGTGTTCTAGCTGCTAGTAATATGTACTTTAAACTAAGCTCTCTGCCTAGTAGAGCTAGTAGGGGCGCGGCTCTAGGACCACTATCTTTTCCAGTTATTACTCTGTAGAAGTATGTGTAGAAGGATTTAACAAGATCTTCTCCTAGTCTCGACGTTACAGCTATGAAGGCCTCTTTAATACTCTCCTCGCTCCACGAGTCGAGTGACTGGAAGCGTTCATATAGCTCTCTAAATGTATTAACAATACTGCTAGGAACTGTAGATGCTACTTTCTCAGCCTCGCTGAGTGGAAGTAATTCTACTCTCATATCGCTGGGTCCATACTTCTCAACCCATACACGTGCTTTTTGCATTATTTCAAGTATTCTCTTTAATCCGTACTCGGTAGGCTTTTCACTAAGATGTCTACTTGTTTTAAGTCTTGCTAATCCCTCAGTAGCCCACCTCTCACATGGTACAATCTGCGCGAGTATGGCTAGGTGTAAATAGGATACCTGTTCTGGCATTTCACGTGGTGGTGAACCACGCGGATAGCTAAGCTCGTAGCTTCTAGCTAGTAAGATTTCCTCTTCTTCGCTCTTAGCTTTCTCAACTCCATAATAAATCCTCTCAGCTTTATAGTAGAGGTTGTAGTAGTGTGGTATTTCGTGAAGACCTACAGCGAACTTTTTCATGGGCGGGGTTTTGAGAACTAGAAATCTAAATATGTGGGGGTGTGCTACTTCAAGCCACTCTCTCGGCGTAAAGCCCAGGAAGTCACTACTACCCATGTCTACTAATCTTCCATCAGGTGTTTTCCACTCAACCCACTCGTAAGGTATACCTTCTGGTGGTTGCATATTAAATACGTTTACAGCTAGATCTACACAACTATCTCTACTACCACCCGGCATAGCGTGATCTTTGCCATAAGCTTCAAAGTCTACACCTAGAGACCACCACACTCCAACCCACTCGATTCTCCACATTAACTTACCATTTTCGATAGACGAGATCCCTCTGTGTCCACAGCCACTACACACATACTCTACATGTTCCCCGTTAATGATCCTTGTGGGGTTAGTAATGTCTATTCTACCACACTTCTCGCAGATGGGTTCAAAGGGGATCCAGCCCTCCTTGTATGGTTTACGCCCTCGATACTTGTTTACTACATTTCTCACTTTCTCTTTATTTTCAAATACTAGCTTAGTAAACTCTTTGAGTTTAGTCTTATAAAGCTCTGTAGTAGTTACAACTTCAATCTCGCCGTCTGTGAACTCCCCGATGAAAGGTCCAAAGTCTTTCCAATAATGTTCAACCCAGTTAGAGTGACAGCCCTCTGGATCCGGCACTCTTATTAGTGGCCAGCCAGCATATTTTACACCATTTTCTCTAAACTTCTTAACTTGAGCTTCTTTCGCTTTCCACGAGTCTTGTGTGTAGAGTGTGAGATATTGTTTCACCACTAAGCCCCGACTTTGAAGTAGTTTTCTGAGAACTTCAGGTATAATTATCTCTCCTCTAAGTCTCCCAACGTGTTGTAGTCCAGAGACGGAAAGTCCACTATTAAACACAATAATACTCTTACCTCTTCTCTTAAGGCTTTCATAGAGTTTATCAGCTAACTCGTCGATCCAGTGTCTTTGCATACATAACACCCTTCAACACACTAACTATATTACTACTATGTTTGAAATAGTTTTAAGTAGTTTAATGTAAATTAAGTAGAGCAGTTTGTAGGGGTATTTTTGAATGTTTCAGAGTAGAGATGAGTTTCTAGAGTGGCTTAGAGGTATAGAGAAGAAGTGGCAGGGTAAATGGAGAGAGGCACATTTATTTGAAGCTAATCCTAAGCCAGGAGCTCCAAAATTCTACATCACAGTTCCATACCCTTATGCTAACGGCCCACTACACATTGGCCACGGGAGAACATATACAATCGGTGATATAGTAGCAAGGTATAAGAGACTGAGAGGATTTAACGTGCTTTTCCCCATGGCTTTTCACATTACTGGAACACCTATAATGGCGTTCTCTGAGATGATTAGTAGAGGTGATCAGAAGACGATATCAATGTACAAAGAGTACATAAAACTATATGTAGAGGACGAGTATAAAGCTGAGGAAATTCTTGAATCTTTTAAGAACCCTCTAAATCTAGCAGTGTTTTTCGCGGAAAGAATTCAGAGAGACTTTGAAGAACTCGGATATAGTATTGACTGGAGGAGGAAATTTCACACTGGTGAGCCAATATATCACAAATTTGTAACATGGCAGTTCTATAAATTAATGGATAAAGGTCTCATAACTAGAGGAGAGCATATTGTAACGTATTGCTTACTACACCAGCAACCTGAAGGCGAAGACGACATTTTAGACGCCGATATAAATCCGGTTGAAGTAGTAGAATTCACAGCCGTGAAGTTCAAGCTCGAGGATTCTGATGAGTACCTGCTTGCAGGAACTTTAAGGCCAGAGACTCTTCTAGGTGCAGTGAACATATGGATTAATCCACAAGCTGAGTATGTTGTGTTTAAGTGGCATGGAGATAAATACATAGTATCTAGTGAGGCGTTTTTGAAGTTAAGATATCAATATCCAGAAGAAGAGTTCACTATTATTAAGACTATTAGTGGAAGAGAGCTTTTAGGCAAGTATGCCGTGTCGCCGTTAAATCAAAAACCCTTGTTAATCCTACCGGCAAGATTCGTTGATCCAGATAACGCTACTGGTATCGTTTACTCTGAGCCGAGTGATGCACCCTATGATTACATAGCTTTAGTGGAGTTAAAGAGAGCTCCAAACGTGCTGAAAGAATATGGTTTAGATCCCATGCGAGTGCTGATCATCGAGCCGGTGAAAATTATCGAGGTACCAGGTGTTGAGGGTCATCATGCCGAGGAGATTGTGAAAAAAGCGGGTATTGAGAGTCAGGATGATCCTAGGCTAGAAGAAGTAACGAGTGAAGTTTACAAAGAGCAGTTTTACAAAGGCGTTATGAGAGTAGATGACCCCGAGTTTAAAGGTTTATCAGTTAGAGATGCAAGAGAGAAAATGAGGAGTAAGCTCTATGCACAGGGATATGCTATTCCCTTCTACGAGCTTAATAGAAAAGCCTGGTGTAGGGCTAAGGGAAAGATAATAGTCGCAAAGATCAGAGATCAGTGGTTTATAAATTACAATTTAGAGTGGCTTAAGAGTAAAGCGAGAGAGGTTATTCTTAGTAATAGGCTTATAGTAATTCCATCAAAATACACAAAGCAGTTTTTAGACGTATTGGACTGGCTTGATAAGAGGCCTTGTGCTAGGAAGCGTGGTATAGGCACAAAATTGCCCTGGGACTCAAAGTGGATTATTGAGAGTCTCAGTGACTCAACAATATATATGGCTTTTTACACTATAGCGCACATTATAAGAGAGAGGGGTATTCAGCCCGATATACTAATACCAGAGGTTTTTGACTACGTTTTTCTGGGTCAAGGCGATGTAAACGAGGTTTCGGTTAAAAGCGGTATACCTGCGAGTGTTCTCGAAGAGATGAGGAGAGAGTTTATGTACTGGTATCCCGTTGATCAGAGACACACTGGCATACCACACGTATCAAATCACCTTACTTTCTACATACTCCACCACATAGCACTATTTCCAAGGGAACAGTGGCCGCGAGTAATATCTCTTAATGAGACTGTTATTAGAGAAGGAGCTAAAATGTCGAAGAGTAAGGGTAATGTTATACCACTAAGACATATAATTACGATGTACTCAGCAGATCTTTTCAGGCTCTATATAGCGTGGGCAGCTGAACTAGATAGTGTTCTCGACTGGCGCGAAGCAGAGGTTTCACGAGTACTTGACAGTATTATGAGGTTTACTAATATAGCTAAGCAAGCAGTAGAGGCCGTGTGCGTAGAACGTGGAGATGACGTATTTACTAGGTGGTTTATGAGTAAGTTTAGTGAAATAATTGGAAAAGCTACTGTTATGTTGGAAAACATGGAGATAAGAAAATATATTCAATACACATTCTTCGATATGTTAGTACTAGTAGACAAGTACAGAGAGTTCAAAGGTCCAGACTATATTTGTGGTATAAAAGAAATACTCAAAGAGTGGATTACACTGTTAAATCCAGTAATACCGCATTTAACAGAGGAGATTAATAGTTGGCTAGATGGCGGTGAATTTCTCTCTGTCTCATCGTGGCCTAAGGCGAGGAGACCTATAGAGGAGGATCTGGTTATCCTAGTTGATAATATTGACAAAGTGATCTCTGACATCAGAGAGGTCATGGCGCTATTAAAGAAGCCTGTCAGCACTGTATACATTGTTATTGCACCTGAATGGAAGCGTGAAATAGCTAGATTAGTACTGAGTGGGGTGCAGTTAAAAATGGTGATTGAGACTATGAAGACTAAATTTGGATTAAAAGGTCGTGAAATAGAAATAGTTGACGCATTTAATACCTATAAAAGAATGGATAAGGCTGATTTAGAAAGAATAGCCAATACCACGAGTAAGCGTGAGTATGAGATAATATCAGCTGTTACTAGCTATTTTCAGCGCAGATTAGGAGTTAACATCTCGATAATGTGGGAAGAAGAGGCAAGACACAAGAACATACCTCGAGCTGAGCGAGCGCTTCCACTCAAGCCAGCACTATACATAGAGTAAAGCATGTTTAAAGCACTATAGATGTTCTAACACTGCTGAAAAGTCAATGACAACACTGTGAAGACTTGGCCAAATTAACAGATAGTATCTGATCTCCCCCCATACTAAAGGGATTAAGTTACTGCTAGGGCGGGAGAGGTTTGGGATTAACCTCCTCTTTTTGAGAATTCAATCCAGGATCGGGTCTCCGGTCCATTACCTCTATTCAGAGTAGGAGTAGGGGTTATAGATATGCTATTGAACATTGCCAAGGACTTAAAAATGCTAATATACCTATCAGCATGAAACACATTACTGAGAAAACTTATAAGCATTTCTATCCATCTCTGCCTTAAAAGGCATAGCTCTCAGTTGTAAAATTCTTGTTTAATCGAGAGGTTACAGAAGCTCTACATTATATTACACTGCACTGTTTTAAATAGCCATATGCTAGTAGAGAGATAGAGTCTGTAAATAGACTTTTAAGAGGTGAATGTACTTGTTCGTAGAAGTGATCGTGACTTTTATAATGTATTTTGTACAGCTACTCGCGATCATGAATCCTTTTTCTGTAATACCAACATTTCTCGCTTTCACGCAGGATTTAAGTCCAACTGATGTAAAGAGTGTTTTACGTAAAGCGACAATTGCCGGTTTAGTAATAGTAGTAGTGTTTACACTCTTGGGCAAGTATATTCTTGAGGTTTTTAATATTTCAATAGCAAGTCTTAGAGTTGGTGGTGGAGTAATATTAATGGTCTTAGCAGTCGATATGCTGGGCGAGGAAGTGCGTACTAAGAAAGTGTATAGTGGTGATATAGCGGTTGTGCCCATTGCAACACCCTTGATAATAGGTCCTGGTACGATTACAACAATACTCTTGTTAACGTCTTCTCGGCCTGGGGATATAGTTAATTTAACTCTAGTTCTCATAGCTGGTATTCTTGCTTGTATAACGTCATTTAAAATATTGGCTCTTAGTAATATTCTCATTAAATACTTAAAGACATCTACAGTTAGAGCTCTTGGCAGGTTTATGGCGCTCATAATCGCGGGTGTGGCTGTTGAAATGATAGCTAAAGGAGTAAAAATGTACTATGATGAAATGTTTAAGAGCTAAATGTTGTAGTTATAATCTA
>CAZMCE010000028.1:13753-15522 GCA_964564855.1 uncultured Thermosphaera sp.
CTCAGCTAGGAGAGTTAAAACTTATGAACCATGGGTACTGTATATTAGTCAAGTATAAAAATATCTCCATTATATATTTTCAAGACAGGTGTTGAGAATGGCTAAGTATAGAGTTCGAATAGATCCCAGAGAGAACTGCATATCAGACATGGTCTGTGTCTCGATATGTCCTGATGTCTTTGAAATGAACCCTGATGACAACAAGACACAAATTGTAGCGAAATATAGAGAAGGAGACAATATAGCTGCTGGCATTATTTCAGAAGATCTAGCGTCATGTGTACAAGATGCTGCTAACGCGTGTCCAGTACAAATAATACATATAGAGAAAATCGAGTAATTTTTTCTCTAAACTTTTCTCTACACGTAAGCTTTAGGTGTAGTATTCTTGAAAATTAGCGAGGCTTATGAGCTCGCTGTGAGGATCTTGTATGAGAGTGTGAAGTATAAGACTGTTCTCGGAGAGGACTACGAGGCTATAGTTGACTACTATAGAACTGTGCTAGCGGGTTATGGTGTTCACGTAACAGTTCACAGAGTTCCAGACGAGTATGTTAAAAAAATACTTTATTCTAAATACAATCCTGATAAGCCTAGATACATTTTATTTGCTAGAATTGGCCATGGTGAACACGTGTTACAATTTAATGGGCACTACGACGTGGTTCCACCGGGTGAAGAGTGGTCACATGACCCCTTTACACCTGTAATTAATAATGGAAGGCTTTATGGGAGAGGCTCTAGTGATATGAAGGGTGGTATAGCAGCTATACTAGCCTCACTTATATATTTAGCTCAGACACG
This sequence comes from uncultured Thermosphaera sp., assembly GCA_964564855.1. GTDB lineage: Archaea > Thermoproteota > Thermoprotei_A > Sulfolobales > Desulfurococcaceae > UBA285. Next base: position 14,558 of record CAZMCE010000028.1, read on the forward strand.
TGAACCAGAGATCGTAGTTGAGACTGTCCTGGTTCCAGATGAGGAAATAGGTGGTTTAACTGGAACGGGTTATGTAGTAAATGAACTTGGTTCTAGACCTAACTGGGTCATTATAGGTGAGCCGTCAGGCGTGAACAACGTATATACCGGTCATAGAGGTGTAGTCTGGTTTATTGTAAAGATTTACGGTAAGCAGGCTCATGGCTCATCTCCGTGGCTTGGTGATAATGCTTTTGAGAAAATGTTGGTGTACGGTAAGAGGTTTCTCGAAGAGTACCGCAGATTACTAGATTCTAGAGTTAGCAAGTACATTTATGAAGATCCCAATGCAGTTAAGCCTACAATAAATCCGGGCGGTGTGTTGATATCACCTGGAGTAGTAAACATTGTGCCAGGTATTTCTGGTTTTAGCGTAGATCGAAGGCTTATTGTAGAGGAGCGTGTAGAAGACGTAGTTAATGAAATTGAGCAATTAGTTAATCGTGTGAGTAGTGAGTTAGGTATAACTACTAGTGTAGAGTTTATTGAGAAGTTTAATCCGGCATACACGCCTGAAGACTCGCTACTAGTAAAATTGCTAAAAACTTCTGTAAAAAGTGTTTTGGGATTAGAACCTAAGACTACTATATGTGTTGGTGGATTAGATTTAAGATACTATACATCTGTAGGCATACCTGCTGTTGCTTATGGTCCTGGTACCGTGGGTATGGCTCATAAATCAGACGAGTACATTGAGCTTGAAGATTTAAAGAAGAGTATTAGTGTCTATGTGGACTTTATCGAGAGGCTTGAAGAGAGCGCTATAAATAAGTATTAAGTGTAAAGAAGCCTTCTATTATTTAAACACTTTTAATCCTAACTCTCTTAAAGTTGTTGTAAACTAGTGACTACTATGTCTACTAGAATTATGATTGCTAATCGCGGAGAGATAGCTATTAGAATAGCTAGGTCGCTTATTGAAAGCG
>CAZMCE010000029.1:0-15519 GCA_964564855.1 uncultured Thermosphaera sp.
GTTAAGTGGGATGCTTATGGTGGACCATACTGGGATATGGTCTGTAACTGCAATATGTCTACTAGATATCACTGGATAACTTACGGGCTCTACGGTAAAATAACAAGAGACCCCTATCCTCCACCGCCCACTACAGACGAGAATTTCTACTTTGTACAGAACGGAAGCTTACTCACTATTGGAAGAGACTTAACATGGAACAATAACTACTACCAGGTCTATAGATTTCTGAGGTATACTGGTAATGGACCTGTACAGTTTAATGTAACAGTGAAGGTGAGAGGATACTATTATTTAGGCTCAACTCAATACTCACTAACAATAGAGTTCATTCCAGTAGTCTACATTTACGACCCTGACACGCCACCACTAACTCCTGTTTCGCTGGGCAGAGGCTCCTCAGAGACATTTAAGCTGTGGCTTAAGAGAACACCACTTGAGTTATCCTACGTGAGCATTAGTAGCTTATCCTTCTGGAGCAAAACGTACACGGTGGTAATATCCCCACATGAAGTCGGTACTACAACAGCCGTTATACTTGTAGGTCTAGAGTTAGTAAAAGTGTCTGGTATAACTGGTTACATTGAAATTGATATTCAAGTTTAAAACAATAAACTAGTAAAGAACATTCTACTAAAAGTAGCGAAATCACGTTTCATATATGTAGCGATCTCAGGACGTATACTAAGTTATAGCTGTTAGTGATGAGATAAATACAATGTTATTGTTGTAGAAATATGCTAAATATCTACATATTTATTGGAATACTCGTTGTTATTACACTGTATACTATATAGGAACTTCTTTTAAATCATAGAGACAAGTATAGCTGCCACAATTGCTGGAATTAAACTGTACTTAAATAGTTGTAGTAGTGCTTGTTCTATTCTATAACGTCCCATTACATTCTTCACAAGAGTGATTACAATTACGAGCACTACATATTTCACTATAAGTAATAGTATTCCTCCTACAGAGAGGTGCCTAAATGGTAGTGGACCCCCGAGGAATATGTATACACCGAGAAGTAATGAGATAGCTAGATCAACGTCATGTAAAAGCCTGAGCAAAGCTAAAAGTGGACCTGAAAATTCTGTTTCAAACCCTGCAATTATCTCCTGTTCTGCTTCAGGTATATTGAATGGCTGGTACATAACTTTAGCCTGTAAACTTATAATGTAAGCTATAAGGCAGAGAAGCATTACTACGGCAGAGAGCGGGTTTGACCACGTTCTTGGAACGTTTACATAGCCACTTAAACTCATAAACAACACACCGTCCTCTCTAGTCACTAAGTAGACTGGAATAATAATACTCGCAAAAAACGCCGGTTCAGCTATCGTGACGATACTCAATATTCTTGAAACACCTATACTCGTATATGGACCAGGCATCGCCATCGAAGCCATGATAATTGATATGAGTGGCATAACGCTGGCCATGTAGAAAAATATAAGCACATCGAATTCAGAGCTCACTCTAAATAGACTAAGGGGTAAAAATACAAGCGCACCAATAGGAAATGTTAAGCCCATTAAAAAGAACAGCTCTGCAGTTCTAATCATGCTAAACCTCGTTTTAACAATTTCCTTAACACGAAGAAGTTTCCAGAAATCATAAAACGGCTGAAGAACACCAAAAGCCCCAACATAACTTGGTCCCATTCTATTCTGATACCTAGCACTAATTTTTCTCACCATATACTGTGTGAAGAGTGCGAGTGATATTGTAAAAAATAATCCTGGAAATAGAATAGTTGAGAGTACTAGGAACACGAGCTGATCAAGTACCAAATCTACCACCCTATAAGCATTAATGTTGTGAAAACTACTATAGAGATCAAAAGGAGTATTCCATACCATGATGATATAAACTTGTACCAATCGTGTAGGCTTCCAGTATGAACTTTAGTAACGAGTACATTAAAAATAGACTTTGCAAATCTCTTTATAAATCCCCAGTACAGTGAAGCTACGCTTGGCGATATCATAGATACTACGCTCTCAGACTCACCTGATAAGTACACTTCTGAAATACGAATAGTACGAGATTTTAACATGTAGTAGAGTAGTAGTGTAATTACCAGTAAAAGAGCTACTACTCCAATTGAAATAGCAACCGCCATGTAAGGGTCTACTTCAAGGGTAACCATTTCCAGAGCTCACCTGGTATCTTCTCACATGCTACCTGTACATAAATATCTACACCCTTAATTAGACTTAAAGCTGTCTTCTCAAATGTAGGCATGATGTACCAGAATATTACGCCAAGTACTAGAAGTGATATTGCCATTAATAATAACATTACTTCCACCCATGAACTTCTATCAGGCTTCCCGTAGGTTCTTCTAGGAACACTAAAAATCACAGACGATATGACTTTCATGTAGCCTGGTATTGATAGAGCTGTTATTACAATTATAAGTACTGGTACTAGTACAAAGCCTGCAGAAATGTATCCCAGCGCTATTAGTAGTTTAGAGTAGAATCCTATAAATGGTATGAGACCTGTGAGACTGAGAAAGCTAATAATCATAGCTGCTGATGTTAATGGGTAAACCTTGCCAATGCCGCTCATCTCGTCAAGATCTCTTGAACCAACTGTTTCAATAAATACACCACTAGCCATGAAGAGCACTACTTTAGCTATACAGTGTGACATGATGTGTACTAGTGTACCAGTCATAGCGATTTCCACTACATCTTCACTAATTAAAAAGCCAGCGGATAACCCCATATAGATTATACCAGTATGACTAATGGCACTGTAAGCTAGGAGTCTCTTAATATCACGTTGATACATCATCATCAGTGAACATACGACTCCACTAATTGCTCCGAGTGTGAGTAATACTATTAAAATTACTTCGCGATACTCTATTAAAACACTCCTCTCTCCAAATATCGTGTAGAGAAATCTCGCAACAGCATAGATACCAACACTTTCAACTAGACCTGAGAGAGCCGCCGATATAGGGGTTGGAGCTTCTGGGTTAGCGTCAACTAGCCAGAAATGATTTGGAAATATAGCGGATTTAAATGTAAATGTCCACAGTGCAAGAGATACTGCAACCAGTGAGACATATTTGAGACTTGGAGTTTCAAGCAATGAGGAGAGGAGTGCTAAGTAAGCCATATTAACGGTGCTAAAACCAGAGTAGAGTAAAACTACCGCTACAAAGTACATTGTAGTAGCTACTGCTCCTATTAGAGCGTACTTTGCTGCTGCCTCTACGGCTTCAGCTCGATTTCTATGATAAGCTACGAGCCCGTATGTTGATATACTTAAAACTTCTAGCATAACGAACAAGTTGAAGGCGTCTCCCGTATAGAGACATCCTAAAATACCTGTCTCAAGACCTAATAGTAGAGTATAATACCACGAAGCCTCATCTAAGTATTGAGTATACCAATTAGAGTATAAGATTATTGGAAGCATTAACCACGCTACTAGGGCTGCTAGAAGCGCGTTAAATAAATCGATCTCATAGACTATTCCGAAGTGTGGCGGCCACCCACCATATTTATAAATAAATGGCTTTTCTTCTAGGGCTACGTAGTATAATACTATTGTTGTGGAGAGAACTGCGTAGAGTCCTCCAATCATTGCAAATATAAAGGGTGCTTTTTTCTCGCTCTTAGTTAACTTAGAAATAAGTGGTGTTATGAAAGCCAGCGTGACTAGGACGGGGGTTAGCGGCCCAATCACATTCATGACTATTGTACCTAACTCCACTAGACCCACCTCTTAGTCAAATATTCTTTTTGCAAACTTTTCAAAAGACTCGAATATCTCTCTCTTAGCCCCTACTGGGTCTAGTGTTTTAGCATTAATCCAGTGAATATAAAAAGCTTTCTTAGTCTCATCGATCTCCACTACAACTGTTCCAGGGGTATTGGTTATACTGTTAGCTATTGCTGTAATTGCGTAGTCCGAGTTTGCAGTATAATAAGCCTCAATAATTGCTGGGTTAACAGGTGTTTTCGGGTGTAGTATTCTTTTAATAACATCTACATGAGCCTTTGTCTCATAGTATGTGAAATATAGTATTGCATATGTAATTAAATGAAGCCAGCGTATAATGTTTAATGGTTTTAGTGGGTTTTTAATAATCATACTCGAAAACAACGTACTTGCAATTATAGACACTAGCGCTCCTGTTATAATGTCGTAGCTTGTAAAACTACCAGTATATATTATATACGTTGTAAAAGCCAGAAGGAATACTAGGAGAATACTCAAAACACTTTTCAAAGTACTCTCACCCCCTAAGCCTCTTAATCTCCCTCATGTCAAGTGTCTTATAGTGAGAGTAGAGGATCCAGCCGAGAAATACGAGAAAGAGTATAACTGCTAACCCTATAACTATTGCTGTTAATACGAGAGCCTGCGGCAGTGGATCTACAGCCAATTTCGCAAATTCCTCTACAGTCTTTGGGTTTAAATCTGTTAATACAGGTATTCTTGATGGGTTTTGACCGACCCATCTCCTATAGCCAATAAATATTGCAAATGTGTTTGCTGTATCACCAAAAATTGTTAACGCAATTACCTTCTTAATATAGTGCGGTTTAAAGAACACTGCGTAAAGTGAAATAACAAAGTTTGCTAGTAATGAGGCAAGAACCACTGATAGGAGATATGTGTTTATAATCTCCAAGCTACTCACCTCTCCTCGGCTTGCAGCGTTCTCGCTAACATTAAGACTATAAATGCAATAGAGAACCCTGCAGCAACCGCGAACATTTCAAAGAGATTGAAAAACCACAGAGTACCACTAATTAAGGCTCCCGCGATATCTACAGGCATAGATACTTGTGCGTCCGGCTTAATCATGTTCTGAAATACATAAGCGTGCGTACCCTGTGCTAAACTTACTAGGAATAGCGTTATAGTGGTTAGTCCAATACCGAAGAGGCCTAGACTCCTCACAACAATCATTTTCGACGTTGTAAGACCCTTCATTATTAGAAAAGACGCTGAAAACACCACTATAATCACCATAGGCAATACTGCTATAACTGAGCCACCTTGAAAGCCCCCACCAGGTGTTAAATGACCGTGTAGAGCAATAGACGCTCCCACCACTACGATCATTGGCGCTGTAATCCTCGTAACAGTCTTAACTATTAATGAGAGCCCATGACCGGGTTTCTCAGCATGTTCGCTAAGAAGTCTGCGCGTTAGTGCTAACCCTGCTATTAGTGCTAAGTAGAAAACTGATGTCTCAAAGAGAGTATCTAAGCCTCTAAAATCCCATACAATAGCTGTAACAGCTTCAGGTGACATTACTGTATACTCTCTTAGTTTATATGGATTATACGTAGCGTATAAGTAGAACTCTGCTAGAGGTCTAACAATAGTCGACGGCATAATATGTTCAAATCCTACTGTAATTAGTAGTCCAAGTGTTAGTACTAAAACTACCAATATAACTACCTCTACAACTCTCATTCTTTCTCCCACCTCTCTGTTTTACTAATTAAGATCAAGAGCACTCCGGGTATAAGCCCAACAGCCACAGGAATATACACTAAACCTATATCTGGAGCTAACAGTAAGAAATAGAGTGTAGTATAAAGCCCACTTTGAAGAGCACTATAAATTACCGCTTTCACTAAATCCTTCTCTCTCACAGCCATGTAGACAGCGAGTGTTGATATAAGACTTACCACAGCCATTAGTAAATATACTCCTGTTTCACTAGGCAACATAGATGCTCTCACCCGCAGAGTTCAGGATCTAATTTATCTGCTATACAGGGTTTTACACGAGCAACTCTAGCTTTATGAACCCCCCTCGCCAGCGCATGAGAGCCCGCCGGAGCCAATATAAGTACTATAAAAGCCGCCACAATACTCGCCCCGGCTACAAACCACCTGTAAACTCCGAGTTCCTCAACAGTGGTTGCTAAGAGAGCTGCTCCTACTAGTGGGTAAACAGAGCCCCATATAGAACCTATTGTTGCTGCATGTAGTCTTAAGTAGAAATTCTTAAATCTGTGAAATCCGATCGCGGAGACTAAAGCTGCAAACGCGCCTAGACACAACAGAGCTGATCCTATTATTCTCAGTATCACTGAGACTTCAAGCACCAAGATCACCCCGCTCAAGGTATTTTGCTATATAAATGTCTAGGGAGTAGACCCAGAGGGCTAGAGGTATGACTAAGACTATGAGTAATGGCTGTTTTAGGTATATACTTAGTAGAGTAAAAAGAACAAGAGATATATAGGTTAACACGTCAATAGCCAACACCTGGTCACCTATTGTAGGGCCTTTTAAAGCTATTATAGAGAGCAGTAAAATCGCAATGACATAAATGAACATCACAACTAGTATAAGCTCCGTTAACACTACTCACCCACCTTTTTCACAGTGCTTAAAGAGTACTCCTCAGAGTTTATTTGTACAGGTACAGCAATATCGTATTTACTGGTAATAATATAAGCGTTTACCGGACATACCTTAACACACCTATAACAGAACACACACTTTAAGTAGTCTATTAATGGATATATTCTCTTCGGGTTCTTAGCAGGAATTTCATAACCTTGAGGTATTGGCACCATTTTAATAGCATCAGCAGGACACTCTAACGCGCAGAGAGTGCAACCAGTACACTTTGTAAGGTCAGCATACTGAACACCGCGTGAGTCTTCTTCTATAGGTGTTTTTTCACGAGGATATTGAATAGTTGCCGGTTTTCTTAATAAATTTCGAAGAACTAGTTCTACTAGTTTAGGTCTTCTCACACTTTACCACCTGCGAGTTCTTTTATTGTCAACTTATACTTAGTGTTCTTTTCTAAGTCTATAACTGTAACTCTCTCCATGCACGATATACATGGGTCTAGAGAGGTAAGAGCTACAGGAACGTCTGCCAGGCTAAGACCTATATACATGAACGCTGAATTTATAATGTTATTAAAACTGGGAGTTCTGATCTTTACTCTGAAGGGATTTGTGCTCTTGCCATCACTCATAACATAATATGTTAACTCACCTCTCTGAGCCTCAACTCTGGCATAGGACTCTCCCTGTGGTATTATACGTGGAAGTCTTTTTTCATCTGGGACAGGGTTGCCATCAGCTGGTAATTTTTCTAAAACATAGAGACACATGTTTAGGGCTTCTAGTGTCTCATCCCACCTAACCATCATTCTAGCCCAAGAATCACACTCGGTCCTAGTAATGACATTAAACGGTATTTCGTCATACGCGTCATATTTGTCGCTAGCTCTACTATCTATTCTCACACCAGAACCTCTAGCTGTTGGTCCAACAAGGCTATGACTTGTAACATCAACGGGTTTTAACACACCAATATTAACAAGCCTTTTAACTACAGTCTCATCTTCTTCAAAAACTTTCTTGTAAAACTCAATTCTAGGTTTTAACTTGACTAGTAGATCTCTAATTCTCGCTCTTTTAACTTCATCAATATCTCTTCTAACACCACCAATCATCATGTAATCTCCTAACACTCTATTTCCAGTTAATATCTCCTTAGCTTTCATAACTCTCTCTCTATCAAGCATAATTTGCATAAAAAGCGTCTCAAAACCAACGATTTCTGCCATAATAGCATTTATTAGCATGTGACTGTGAATTCTTTCAAGTTCCATTGCTAGTACACGAAGATATCTTGCTCTATTATTTGGCTTAATATCAAGCAGGTACTCTAAAGCTCTCACATAGCAATTAGCATGAACAGTGTTACAAATGCCACATACGCGTCCAGCTATAAATATGTCTCTGTAAAACGTGTTTTTCTCACAGAGCTTTTCAACACCTCTATGGTTATATCCAGTATTTACTTCTACTTTAACAATCTCTTCTCCGTCAGCATAAACTTTGAGTAATAATGGTTCGTGTAGTGCTGGATGTTGAGGGCCTATAGGTACTTCTGTTGTTACAAGTGGAATTTCAACTACCTTTGTCACAGTCATATTATACACCACTATCTTTTCTAAGCGGATAAACACCTTTCTCAGCGACGTCTAAAGACACAAAGAAGCCGCGTTTTAAATATGGATTCCCTCTAAAAAAGACACCGAGTAAGTCGTGAGTTTCACACTCGCCATTAAAAACCCCCGGCACTATGTCTACTAGTGTATCTATTACGGGGTTGTTTCTGTCGAGATATGTTCTAATCACAATAGTCTCTTCTTCCGGCAATAATACTACATAGTAGTCTAACCTAATTCTCCCCTCACCTGGAAGATCTGTTCCAACAATAGTTGAGATGTAAAATGACTCATATCCATATTGCTCAATTAGGTCTTTGAAGATGTCTCTAACAATCTCAGATCTAATTACAAAGACTGTTCTCTTGGGCTTTACCATGTCAACTTTAACAGCATATTTCGAAAAGAAATCTCGTTTACTGCTCACATTTATCTCCCACACGACCTTCACTAAGTAATTTTAATAGCTTCACTATACCGTCAAGAATAGCCTCAGGTCTTGGAGGACATCCAGGTATATAAATGTCTACTGGTATGACTTTATCAGCTCCAGCTAAGACATTATAGGATTTTGAGAAAACACCACCACTACAAGCACAAGCTCCTACAGCTATAACGAATTTTGGACATGGCATTTGATTATAGAGTCTTCTAAGTCTTTCACCTGCTTTTTTAGTTACAGCTCCAGTTACAACTAGAATATCACCGTGTCTAATACTGGGTGCAAGTTTGACGCCAAATCTCTCAGGATCATATAGTGGAGTTATCGCCGCTAAGACCTCTATATCACAGCCATTACAAGCACCAGTATTAAAGTGAAGAAGCCAAGGACTATATCTAATTAACCTATAATCTCCACGAGCTTTTTTACCCATTCCAGTACTCTCCACACGTGAAAGCACAAATATCACCTAGTTTAATCTTAGACAAGTTAGTGATATTTTTAAACTTTTCCGCTTTTCACTAACAGATCTGCAGCTATTATCTGTCCAAGTGCTAATCCTCCATCGCCCGCTGGTATTCTCCTGGGTAAGCTAGGTACTAGGTCTTTATCTTTCAGTCTCTCACGTATACCCATATATATGAACTCGTTAACAGCAGCTCCTCCAGCTAGTACGATTCCATTTACTCTAAACCCCTTAATGGAATATACTATTAAGTCACCTAGTGCTAAGCCAAAACTATATAGAAAGCTCTTTGCAAGTGTGTGAGGATCGTATCTTGATCGGTGCTCTAAAATCCAGTTAACTAGTCCTCCATAGTCTAGTTTTAAAACACCATCGTCACTAGCAATTACGTAGTCATCTACGCTGATCAAAGCTCCGCCGCTTCCAAGAGCTTCAAGTCTAATTGCCGGTTCTCCCTCATATGTCCTCTCTACATTTGGATCTATAATTGCCATTACCATATCAATAAGCCTGCCGGTACTTGAAGCTAGTGTAAATTTTTTCTGTGTTACGAGGGTATGTGATGAAAACGCCTCGTATAGTTTACTTATAGGAGTTCCTATAGACTCCAGGAGCTTCTTGATCTCTGCCCACTCATATCCCTGCATGGTAAGATAAGATGAAAATATACGTATTGGTATATAGGTATCTCTGTCACTTGTTAATGGTAGTTGTTTAAGTGAAGCAACTCTCTTATAGCCGTATTTTTCTGTGTTAAACACTAAAATCTCACCTCCCCAAATAGTATTATCATCACCCCAGCCCACGCCATCTATAGCGAGACCTACTACTTCACCATTAATTTCCAGGTCGATTGCTGTAGATAACACGTGCGCGTAGTGATGTTGTATCTCTATGAAATTTAATCTATTTACACTAGAATATAACAGACCTAATGTTCTCGAGTATAGCCTTGGATGTTTATCTACTACAACAATAGGTCTAGTGTTCATACCTATATGATAGTTTTTCGCTAGGAACTCTAAGTACCTTACCAGATCTTCCTGAGCTTCTAGGCTATCTAAGTCACCAATATATTGTGTTAAGACTACTCTGTTCTCAAAACCTATTCCACCTACACTGTCGAGGTCACCTCCAAATGCTATGTACTCCCCACTCAAGTTAAATGGTAGTGTTATCCAGGCTGGTGCAAAGCCCCTACTCCTCCTGAGCATGACATAGTTACCTCCGGTTTTTCGCACCACGCTATCATCTACTCTATTCACTATCTCCCTGTCGTGAACTAAAAAGTAGTCTACTATTTTAGATAATCTTGTTTTAGCACAAGCCTCATCTTTACACATAGGCTCTCCTGAGGCGTTGCCACTTGTCATGATCAAAAACTTGTCTTTAGTATTAAGTAGTAGAATATAGTGAAGTGGTGTATACGCCACAAACACTCCTTCATGAACGAGCCCAGGTGATACATATTTAGAAACAGGGCTTTCAGGACGTTTTGGTAGCAGTAGTATTGGGGCTTGAGGAGAGTTCAGTAGCAGTTCATCTTCGTAATCCATATAAACAAGCTTACTCAAAACAGCAGTATCTAAACCCATAATTGCAAAGGGCTTAGTAGGCCTTCTTTTCCTCTTTCTAAGTTCAAGCACTACCTCGTCATCTGTTGCAAGGGTTGCAATATGATAACCCCCTAAGCCCTTAACACCAACGATATAGCCTTCATCAATGAGCTTTGCTGCCATTAAAATAGGATCATTACAATCTACTTTCTCAAAATTCTTATCTAGAAGTATAAGCCGTGGACCATCACGAGGGCAACTAATACCCTGAGCATGATATCTTCTAATGTTTGCAGGATCCCTATACTCTTTCTCACAATCACTACACAGTTTGTACTTGTACATTGAAGTGTTCTCTCTATCATATGGCATCCTATAGATCATTGAAAATCTGGGTCCACACCACGCGCAGGAATTAAATGGATACATATACCTTCTGTTCTCTTTGTCAAGAACTTCCTCAAGACAGTGTCTACACATAGCCAAGTCAGGCGGCATATTAGATCTTACATATGTTTTCTCGCCGCTGGCTTCTATATGGAAGTCTCTATAATTCTGTGTACACTCCTCTTCGAGAAAAACATACTCTATAATCGCTGGTGGTGGCTTCTCGTAGAATAACCTAGCAATAAACTCATATAGGGCACTCTCAGAACCCTCAACCCATAATTCTACCTCACCGCCACCAATATTCCTCACATATCCTTTGAGCTTAAGTTCTTTTGCAAGTCTACTTATAAAGGGCCTAAAACCAACACCCTGAACGAGCCCGGTCACTATAATACGTAGTGCTCTATCCAAGCTTGTCACGTTCTCCTTTCCTAATCTATAACATTGTTATTTTTACTTCTCCCTTTTAACTCTTAACTCACTTCCAATAACCCAGTATTCTCCATTGGACCTCTTTTCCAGCTTGAAAATAGGGACCTCTTTTTTAACTCTTTCCAGTATTTCTTCAGCCGCGGCAAAAGAGTTTTTTCTATTCTCAGCGAGAACAGCTATTATTATTGTTACTTCACCAGGCTTCAACGATCCTACTCTATGCCATATAACAACATGAGATAACTTGTACTTTTCTGCTTCTTCACGCGCGATTTTTCCCATGATTTCTAGGGCGGCTTCTTTAACTACTGTGTACTCGAGTTCGTGGACTCTCTTATTTTCTTCAACAAGCCCCTTCACTAAGCCTATGAATAGTGTAATAGCTCCACAGCGTTCATCAAGCCTTAACATGGTACTTACTAGGGAGTTTAAATCTAGCTGTTCATTTCTATCAAGTATTCTCACATCAATTAACAAGTTATCCACCTGAAAATGGCGGTACTAAGTAAAGCACTACATGATCCCCTTCTACAACATAATCTTCGCTCACAATTTCATTCCCAATGATAACAATAGGTTTTACACCAATACCATTAATACCATAGAGAGATCCTAATTTCAATAGAATATCTCTAACCACAACTTTATTTTCATTAAACTCTAAAATAACCTCGTCTCCAAGCCTATCTCTAAATACAGAGTAGGGCTTAACTACGACTCTCACTCAGACCTCCCTTAATTTTTTCAACAACTCTTACATCACTTATTACAGTGTGAGGATATTGACCTTTCTCATCTTTTTCATACTTCTTAACCATATCCCATATGTTTAATAACGCAACAGTAGCACCTGTGAGGGCCTCCATTTCAACACCCGTCTTAGCAGTTGTCTTGACTTTAACATATACCCTCACTCCACTTTCTTCTACCATGTACTGAACGTCGACAGTCGTTATGGGTATATTGTGTGTTAGTGGTAGTAAATGAGGCACGCTCTTCACCGCATTTATGGCGGCTATAGTGCTCACTGTAAACACATCTCCTTTCTCTATAAGTCCCTCTCTTATCCTCCTAATGGTCTCAGGTCTCAGTTTGATAAACCCTGTTGCAGTAGCTTCTCTATAGACTTCCGTCTTCTCGGTAATGTCGATCATTTTAACCATAGTAGTCACCTAGATTTAAAAAATGGTTTTCTTAGGCTAATAGCTCTCTTAAACCCCTCTAAAACACCTATCTCATCTCTAGTGATAATAGCATTGTATATATTTACAAATGGATACTCCACGTAGAGACAAGTCTTTAAATAGCCTTCTGGCGTAAATCTCAACCTAGTGCAGGAACTACATAGCTGTGGATTACCATACCCAATAACAACCTCTACTCTAATGCCGCTTGAAAGCACATATACAGGCCTGTTCTGAAAGACCCTAACTGTCTTTTTAACAGCTATCTTCTCTAAAAACTCCAATACAGGTTCTAATTTAACGTGTTCACTTCTATACACGCCTATAGGAGTACTAAGAGGTATTAGCTCTATTATATTTAAGTCAAAACCATACCTCTCAGCTAGTTGTAATATTTGAGGAAGTTCACCAATATTAGACTTCATAGCGAGGAAATTCAACTTTACTTTTAATCCGTACTTTAGAGAAGCCTCCAACCCCTTGAGAACAGTACTAAGTAAATTAACTCCTCCTGTTAAGTACCTATATGTATTCTCTCTGAGAGAATGTAAGCTTACATTTACTCTACTAACTCCACTCTCGGCTAGTAATTTAGCTTTTTCGCGAAGTAGCGAACCATTAGTTGTAACTGAAATCTCCTCTGCGTAAGGTCTAATTTCTCTCACAATTTCGTGTATATCTTCTCTTAACAGCGGCTCTCCACCAGTTATCTTATAGAACCTAATACCTATCTTCCTAGCAATGCCTGCTAAGAAACCATAATCTTTAGGTCCTAGTTTCTCCTCACCATATCCTAACCTTTCTAAACCCTCTCTATGACAAAAAATACACTGATAATTACACCTAGTCGTAATTATTAGTCTTAAACTATCCACCGGTCTACCATAACTGTCACGTAGAGACTCGTCTTTAGCATTAACACTCAAAAACATTACCTCCTATCTAAACTTACCTTAAAACATCTTAAGGGTAAATATGTGTTCGCAGTGTAATTGCTAAAAAAGTTGAATTAAATAATTTGTATTAAGCTTTCGCTCACAATAGCGTAGGTGGTTGTTGCAATGAAGCCTAAGCCTGAGTGTTTGAGGTGTATTTTATCTGTAAGATTACGAGAAATAGAGGGTACAAGTGTTTCCGATGAACTCAAGGTTCAAGTAGCTAAAGAACTACTTAAGCTACTAATTGAAGAGTTTTCACTAGATAGGGAGTTGACACAGCTTGCGATGATTACATTTAAGTTCGTGATTTCAAGATTACCTGAAGTAGTCGCCTATTACGAGAAAATTAGGTCGATATCTAATTTACAAGCACTACATGATCTACCGGTTCACGAAGTCTACTTAGCTAGACTAGTAAATGACTACGAGAGATTTAGATATCTCGTTAAGCTCTCAGGCATTGCTAATGTTATTGACTACGGTGTAGCTGAGCATAGCGCTAATATAGTGAGTATCGATCCCTCAAAAGTCGAAAATACCGAGATCTTTATTGACCACACACATGAATTTTTCGAGGTAGTGAGAAAAGGGAGTTTAAATATATTATGGTTGTTTGATAATGCTGGTGAATCTATTTACGACATGCTACTAATCAAAGAGATTAGGTCTATGGGCAATAGCGTATATGGCTTTGTAAAAGAGGATCCAGGTTTCCAGAACGATATAACCCTTCGCGATGCTATGTCTAGCGGATTAACTAGTGTTCTAAGTGGAGTTATAGTCTACCATGGCTCAACAATACATATTGAAAATTTAAATGAAGAAGCATTGAAAAGTATAGAAAAAGCTGATCTAATAGTCGCTAAGGGCATGAGTCACTACGAATATCTCAGCGAGCGGTTTTTAAGTAAGCCTGTGGTATTTATACTCGTAGCTAAATGTGATCCAGTAGCTAACAGTGTGAGCGCTGGCTCCAGGAATAAGGTTATTTGTCTCTTCAGGAAAACTGGTGAGCTATGAGTGCTCATTGTAGCTAAAGCTAAGAGAGAAAAGATTAAGTTTAAAAGAGCCTCGCTCAACGATATTTGCCAAGCTATTTACATGTTAGTACAACTTGTACCTCAAGGATTTGTAACAAGCTATTTGAATATAGCTAAGTTACTTAACATACATCCACGTATTGTTGCACAATGCCTAGCTAAGAATCGAGACATTATTATTATACCGTGTCACAGAGTTGTATATAGAGATATGCGTGTTGGAGGCTATCGCATCCTTGGCAAAGAGTTCAAAAAGAAGCTCTTAATACTTGAAGGTGTACGAATCGAAAATGACTATGTCTCAAAAGAACATTTCGTAGATCTCACAGAACTAGTTATAAACTAGAAAAATAAATCCAACTATCATATCCTCTTGTGTGGTGTAAAAAGTGAACGCTACTACACAGTGTTTTGAAATTATTGTTATTAGCGATAAAGTGGCAGAAAACCCTCAAGAAGATGTCAGCGGTGAAGTTGCAAAGAGATTTTTAGAGGAGAAGGGCTATTGCATTAGCAGAAAAATAGTTGTTAGAAATAGCTATAGAGAGATCTTGAGAGCTATTAGAGAGACTAATAGCAGAGTATTAGTGTTTTTAGGAGGTACGGGGCCAAGCCCTCGAGATATCACAGTTGACGTTATTGAGAATGCTGCATGGAGATGTATGCCTGGATTCGGAGAATTCTTTAGAGCTCTCTCAGTGCAGAGGATAGGATATAAAGCAATACTCTCAAGGGCGGAGCTTTGTATACTCCACGATGGTAAAGTCTCCGTAGTACTACCTGGTTCTCCACAAGGAGTAGTACTAGGTCTTGAGATACTCATAAACATAATTAATCACCTTCTTGAAGAAGTAGATAGATTTGAGGGAATTCACAGACACGAAGACTGAGTGTGTAATTACGTTATAAATAATTAATCCCTATTAAAATACATGAAGAAGTAAAAGTACCTAGACATGGAATTTATTATTATTTATTATTTAAATTAATAAGCTATTACTGCCTTTAAAACTCAGTGTTTTATATCTTGGATAGAGATCTTGAGAATTACTGTTACAGAGCTATGAGATCACAGAAGAAGTTGTACTAGTTGCTGAAAAGCC
>CAZMCE010000030.1:0-10402 GCA_964564855.1 uncultured Thermosphaera sp.
AATAGAGTTTCCATAGGGTTTCATGCTGGTTTATATTTACTCAAGTCTTCATCTCTATTGTCCAGCTCTTACTTGCCTGCAGAACCCGACTTCACCAGTGACTTAGAGAGCTTTCACAACCGTATCTTGGGTATACAGCTAGTGATTTTTCCTATAAACATAGTGTAGTAGTATATCGGGATTTATAAATAGCTATGATAGAAACAGTAGTGTTAAATAATATCAACCTCAACTCATATAAACTCGTGTAAAATCAAAAACAACATACCTGTAAACTGTTTCCAGTTTAGGATTTCTTTCACTCAACTCTCTCAATAATTTGTTTTAAGCATTTTCTCAAAAGCCGGTTTAAGTATACGCATTAAAAAACAGGTGTTTTTAAAAGATGAATGACTACGAGATTGTACTAAGATTGTATCGAGTGTTAAATAGTAGAGATAATGATGTTGAAAATGAATTAAGAGAGTTAAGTGAAGTCATAAAAACCAGGTCTCAATTAAGTAAGAACGTTGAGTATATTACTATTTCTAAAATTAGTAGGGGTGATGTAAAAGGTTTAATAGTAATCAGAGGTAGAGAAGAAAACGTGAAAGAAGAGTCTCAATTAATACTTACCCTTGTAAAATCAGCATTCAAATCAATAGATATTGAAACTTACATGTCTAGAAATCCTATTTCTACTATCATAAGTAGCATTAAGAATTTTTTCTGAGAAGAGCTTCTCTAGGCTACATTACTCCTCCTATTTATGAATCACGTGTCAAATATCCTGAGCAACAAGTGCCTGTTGATGAATTTGATCCTAGTGAGCCACATATAGTCTTAGGGAGAGTATTAAGTAGCATTCCTGAATATCCCGCTAAACTATATAAAAGTGCTTTCTTTAGACATATTTTAATTACCGGTACTACGGGCTCAGGTAAGTCTTACACTGCTTCAAAAATAGCAGATCGTTTAAGTAAAGATTTAAAAATACCAGTTGTAATTGTAGATTGGCATGGCGAGTATCCGAGGCTATTATCACGTTATACACTATTAAGTCCCCGCGAGCTCCCACTACAACTATTCACAGGGGGGCCTGACGATTTAAGTATACTTGCAAGTATATTTGAATTAACACCACCTCAAGAGTATATTTTAGAGAAAGTGCTTAAACGTAAAGACTTTATAAAGGTAAAGACAATAGACGGATTATTAGAAGCCATTGAGATTTTCCCTGAAGAGTCTACCTGGTTCAGAGAATCCAAGCTATCACTACATAGGAAATTAAGTGTTCTCTCCAGAGAGGAATATAGTGATCTCTTCAAGTTCTACGAGCCTACAGATACTACTTTCGGTAAGTTACTTGTGGACTCAGATAAGCCTCTTTTAATAGATGTTAGTAGAGTAATTGATTTATCTGTAAAAAAATTATATGCATCACTACTAGTGAAGCGTCTAGTTAACTATACTATGAAGAGCCTAAGGCAACTAGTAGTGATTATAGAGGAGGCTCAAAATTATTTATCAAAACAGAATCCGATAAAACCGATTTGTGAAATGCTCAGAGAAATTAGGAAGTTCAATATTGGATTAGTTATAGTTACTCAGTCGGTATCTCAACTAGTAGAAGACGTTATGGCCAATACTAATACCAAAATAATTCACTCGGTTAAATCTAAACAAGATCTCGAAGTTATCGAGAAAGCCGTATACATAGAGCACTCACTATTATCACTAATCCCCTACCTAGAAGTAGGGGAGGCCATATATAGCACAATTAATTTAAAAAAACCGATATTAATTAGAGTGGAGTGATCTAGTCAATTACTCTTCTTCTCTCTTCTCCTCTGGCTTCTTACCGGCTTCTTCCTTCTTCTCTAATTTACTCGCAGCTATTATGTCATCTATTCTTAAAATTATAGTCGCGGCCTCTGTTCCGCCCTTAATAGCAGTGGCCACAACAGAGAGCGGTTCAAGAACACCTAGCTTGTACATGTCAACGAGCTGCCCTGTACTCAAATCAGCACTAATCCACGTATTACCCTCAGCTTCATGAGCGCTTCTAAGCTTCATGAGCATTTCAACAGTGTCTAAACCAGCATTTTCTAGTAATGCAACTACAAGTCCTTCTAGAGCCTTCGCGAAAGCTTCTACGGCTAATTGCTCCTTACCACCAACTTTAACAGCAAATCTCCTCAAGTACTTGGCAAGTTCTATTTCAACCGCTCCACCACCACCTACTACTTTACCGTCTCTAATCGCATCAGCTACGGCTGAGAGAGCATCTCTTAAACTACGCTCAGCTTCATCTACGAGTCTCTCTAATCCACCTCTCAGTAATATACTCACAGACTTAGGATTCTTGCAGCCTTCAATAAACACCATTTTATCCTCGCCGACTTTTTTCTCCTCAACTAGTGCCGCGTATCCTAGGTCATCTGGCTTTAAATCATCAATATTACTCACAATTCTTCCACCCGTAGCTCTTTCGAGCTTCTCAAGATCACTCCTCTTAACTCTCCTCACAGCTAAAATACCCTTCTTGGCGAGGAAGTGCTGAGCAACTTCATCAATACCCTTCTGTGTAATAACCACATTAGCACCTACTCCAGTGATCTTATCTACCAACTTTGCGAGTATTTCTTCTTCTTGTTGTAAAAACGCCTTTAACTGTGTTGGGTCACTTATTCTTATCTCAGCATCAATTTCTGGCTTCTCTATTTCTAGTGGAGCGTCTAGAAGAGCTATTTTAGCATTTTCAACTCTTCTAGGCATACCAGGGTGAACTACTTCTTTATCGAGAATTATACCATATACTAGTTGAGTGTCCATTAGTGATCCTCCGTATTTCTTAATAACCTGGACATTGTCTATGTCAATATAGATCTTGTCACCACGTTGCTCAGCAATATGTCTAATAGCTTTAACCGCTAATTCCGCCATGTACTCTCGAGCATCGTGAACAGCCTTACTAGTCAATGCTGTCCTAGCAACTTTCTTAAGCACCTCTTCATTATTTATATCAATTGGTATAGCTATATTCTCAAGCACCCTTAAGGCCTCCTCCATGGCTTTTCTATAACCTGAAATTATAACTGTGGGATGTATGTTCTTATTTAGAAGCTCTTCCGCGTATTTTAATAGCTCTCCAGCGAGAATCACTGCTCTTTTAGTTCCATCACCAACTTCGCTGTCTTGACTCTTAGCCACGTGAACAAGCATTTTTGCAGCCGGATGTTGGATCTCGGCCTTATCTAGTATAGTAGCACCATCATTAGTAATTGTCACATCTCCAAGTGCATCTACAAGCATCTTATCCATACCTTTAGGCCCGTAAGTAGTTTTAACCATCTCAGCTACAGCTCTAGCTGATAATATGTTAATTCTTACTGCATCTCTACCAGCTGTTCGCTGCGTACCCTCTTTTAGTATTAAAACAGGTATACCTGTGGGTTCTGTTGTAGTAGCCATATAAATCACCTACTTTACAGCCATGTAGTCTAGATAAAAAGGCTTCTATATAAATATTATTTCAACAATTAAATAAAAGATCCTCTTGAACCCTCAATTACTACTTATTATTATATTTATAGTTAAAAGACTCGGGCTTCTACTACTGAGTGATATCTCACTGTTTACCTCTTATGGACCAAGCTCTACATTAAAAGTCGCTTTAATTAATTCTCTGTCCTCGAATAAAGTGCGTGAAAAAGAAAAATTAGGTGCTTTTAACAATTTACTCATTAGTGGTTTAGTAGTGGTGATGATGTTTTGCCGAGAAGTACTGAGAGAGAAAATTATACAATTAGAAGTAGTGATCTCGGCGAAGACGAATTATTAAAAATAGCGAAAACCATAATTGCGAGAATTTATGGTAGGAGCTCAAATGACCTTTTAAGCTATCTTATAAAAAACGAGTATATAGCTGAGGAGACCCTCTCACAAGACACAGGCATAAAGTCTAATGAGGGTCGTAAAATCTTACAATATCTTAGTGATGAGGCTATCGTGGTTCCTGATAAGGTGAGAATTGACGGAAACGTTTTACATGTTTGGAGATTAAATAAACCAGCTTTACTAGCATTTGTAGCTAAAAAGTTAAAGAAAACTAAAGAGAAATTAGAGTTGAGAATAAAGTACGAGATAGAAAACACAATTTATGAGTGTCCCCAGTGTAAAAGAACATATACACTTGAAGTAGCATTCATAAACGACTTTCATTGTCAATATGACGGGTCTCTACTTGTTGAGGAGACTAATAAAGATGTACGTATTAAAGCACTTAAAGAGGCTATTGAGAGAGTAGAGTATCTCGTAAAGAGGGTAGAACAATCGTGGTACTAGTATGTCTACATTTAAATTCATAGATCTATTTTGCGGGGCAGGTGGTTTTTCACTAGGATTTTACTTAACAGGCAAATTCGAGCCTATTTTAGCTATTGATAGCTTTAAACCTGCTGCTGAGACATATAAAGTGAATTTTCCGAGTACTCTCGTGCTTGTTGAAGATATTCGAGATCTTCGTGAAGCCGATCTATCTCGCTTCGTGAAACCCGGTGAAGTGGATCTAATAATTGGAAGCCCTCCTTGTGAGCCGTTTACAGGTGCTAATCCCAATAGACAGCGAAATCCTATTGACAGGCTCTACAGTGATCCCCAAGGACAATTGGTACTACACTTTATAAGAATTGTTAGTTTTTATAGACCACAAGTATTTATCATGGAAAATGTCCCTGCAATTATGGATAATGGCTTAAAGGAGGCTTTAATACATGAGTTTAAGAGAGCGGGTTATAAGCAAGTGTATTTTAATGTACTTAGTGCTGAGCACTACGAAACTCCAAGTAGAAGAAAGAGAGTCTTTATATCTAATATACTATTAAAACCTCCTAGAGCTAGAAGAAGAATTGTCGTGAGCGAGGCGCTAAGAGATCTTCCGCCTCCAACGCCACTTATACCTAATCATGACCCCCCGCCAGAATTTCCATGGAGAAAACTACGTAG
Organism: uncultured Thermosphaera sp.; assembly: GCA_964564855.1. Lineage (GTDB taxonomy): Archaea > Thermoproteota > Thermoprotei_A > Sulfolobales > Desulfurococcaceae > UBA285. The sequence goes on from CAZMCE010000030.1 coordinate 4,987, forward strand.
AGTTATTCGTAAGAAGTGGGGCGAAGCTCTTGTTTATTTTCAAGGAGCGGAGAGCGCTATACCAAATTTAATTAAATTAGATCCCAATGATGTCGCGCCAACAATTATGGGGTCTTCTAGGTTTATTCACCCTTTTGAAAACAGACTTCTAACTGTGCGAGAGCAAGCTAGATTAATGGGTTTTCCTGATACCTTTATCTTTATAGGTGGTCGAGACACACAGTATAATATGGTAGGAGAAGCCGTGCCTGTACCTCTGGCAAAGGCTATTGCTTTCTACACATATGAGGTGCTTAAATCGAGTGATAAATCATGAGCTGTTTCTACATAGCACTCTATGCGCCAAGTAGTGTTCAAAAACTCTTAGAATTTGTGAAAACTGTATATACTGTTTCTGAGTTAATACCAGTTATTATAAAACCCTACGGTGCTGCTGCGCAAGTAGGAGTGCCAGAGGCGTATAAGATATCCTATAAGCTGGGTAAACCACTAGTAATCTTACCCGAAATAAGGGACCTAGTAGACGTGTTAGCGTGTAATCATATATATTATTTTGATGAGAGTGGCGCCTTAATTGACTTGTTTAGTATTATTTTGAATAATGAGAAAAAAGCTATTGTAATCTCCTCGGGCGAGCACGAACCTTCTCCAAGAGAAATTGGTAATGCTAGTATTGTGTGGCCTAGTAACATACCTCGAGGAATGCCTTCTCTCGCTATTATTGGAATTCTAGTTTACGAAGCGATGAAGACTAAAGGAATTAAGAGATTATAGAGTATTCATAAAAGGGTGATGTATGTGAGTTTTAAACTACGCACTTTTATTACTTCGACTACTAAAGAGATCGTTAGGGATAAATATGATGTGATCGTAGTGGGAGGAGGTCCTGCTGGATTAACCACAGCACTTTACTGTGCTAGATACGGGCTTAACATTATTATTATCACTAAGACCATTGGAGGACTTGTTGCTGAAGCTCCACTGGTAGATGATTACTTAGGTCTCCCCGAGATCAAGGGTGGTGATCTTGTTGAGAGATTTGTAAAACACGTGAAGAAATATAATGTTCCAATATTATTGGATGAGGTATTAGATGTATTTAAGCGAGAACCTAAAGAGCCATACTGGTGTGTTAAACTTAGAAATTCTAGTAGTGTTCTCTGCTCTTATGCTATTGTACTCGCCGTTGGAAGTGAGAAGCGAAAACTAGGTGTACCTGGTGAAAACGAGTTCCTAGGTAAAGGTGTATCTTATTGTGCTATTTGTGATGGACCACTATACAGAGATAAGGATGTCGCTGTAATTGGCGGCGGAAACTCTGCATTTACTTCAGCACTCTTTCTCGCTAATTTAGCAAATAAAGTGTATTTAATACATAGGAGAAGCTCTTTTAAGGCTTTCAAAGTCTACGTTGACGCCGCTATGAGTAATTCCAAAATAGAAATTTTAACAGACACTATTGTAAAAGAAATTATTGGCAGAGAAGTTGTTGAAGGCATTAAAATCGTAAATTTAAAAACAAACAAAGAGGGCTTTTTAAAAGTAAGTGGTATCTTCGTGGAAATAGGCTTAAATCCGCCTACAGAATTTTTTAAGAAAATAGGTATTGAGGTTGATGAAGAAGGACGCGCAGTGGTAAATATTGATAAGTCAACATCTCTCCCAGGAATATATGTCGTAGGAGATGCTGCTGGAGGACCTTATAAATATAAATTAGAGCAAATAATAACAGCAGCCGCTGATGGCGCTATCGCAGCTGACGCTATTAGTAAATATATCGCACTACTTAAATCACCTACTCAGAAGAGATAGGAGAAGTCACTGAATCGCGTGAAAGAATTTAAACCCTGTAGGATAAGACTATAGTGTAGTAGTGGGCCCGTAGCTCAGCCAGGTAGAGCGCCCGGCTCATAACCGGGTGGTCCGGGGTTCAAATCCCCGCGGGCCCATCTTCTCACGTCCCATACTTCCATGATTGGAGGTATTCTTGTTGTTGTGTCGTTAACATGTCTATTTCAATATTCATAGCTTTTAGTTTAAGTCTTGCAACCATTTCATCTAGTTCTAGTGGTAATCTTAGTACTTTAAGTGGCAGTTTACCCTTATTTTCAATAATGTATTTAACTGCTAAGAACTGATTAGCGAAGCTCATATCCATGACCTCGCTTGGATGACCCTCAGCCGCGACAAGATTTACAAGTCTACCTTCAGCTAGGAGATATAGACGTCTTCCATTCCTTAATTTATATTCAGTAACGTGTGGCAGAATTTCTCTCTTCTCTACAGCAAGCTCCTCGAGATCTGGTATCCAGATCTCTACGTTAAAGTGACCTGCATTCGCTAGTAAAACACCATCTTTCATTCTCTCAAAGTGTTCTCTTCTAATAACCGCAATATTACCTGTAGCTGTAATAAACACATCTCCTACTTCACTTGCTTTAATCATTGGCATTACTTCAAATCCATCATATAGAGCCTCCAGCGCTCTAATCGGATTTACCTCAGTGACTATAACGCGCCTCGCACCCATACCCCGAGCCCTCATAGCTATACCTCTACCAACCCATCCATAACCAGCAACTACAACAACTTTCCCAGCTAGTAAAATGTTTGTAGCCCTCAGAATACCATCAATAGTGCTCTGACCAGTGCCATATCTGTTATCAAATAAATACTTTGTGTGAGAGTCATTTACAGCTATTACAGGATATTTCAGCAAATTCCTCGCTTCAAGAGCTTTTAGTCTATTTACACCTGTAGTTGTCTCTTCAGTACCTCCATAAATATTCTCAGCTAAGCTGATGTACTCTTCGTGTAAAAGAGTGTGGAGATCTCCTCCATCATCAATAACAACGTGGGGCTCACTCTCAGCGACTTGCCTAATACACCAGTAATACTCATCTCTAGATTGCCCTTTCCAAGCATATACGTGAATACCACGCTTAACAAGAGCAGCTGCTACATCATCTTGCGTGGAAAGAGGGTTACTAGCTGCAAGAAAGACTTCCGCACCAGCACTACTAAGTACTGATACTAATACAGCTGTTTCTTTAGTAACGTGTAATACAGCACCTACCCTAATACCTATAAGGGGTTTAGATTCAGAGAACATGTCTCGAAGAAGTGTTAACACTGGCATATTAATTTCAGCCCACTTAATTTTAAGTTCTCCTTGTTCAGCGAGCGCAAGGTCTTTGACTTTAAAACTCAAAATTACACACCCACTTAACTCAAGAATACTTAGTAATTAAAGAATTTTAATTACTCTTATTTCTCATATAACCCACTTTCTGAGTCTCATATAAACTTTTCAGAGAATTAGATTTAACTGTGTAAAAGTTTATTTATATGGCTTCAGACCCGCGAGTTCTTGACATGATGTCAAAACTTTGCATCAGGTGGTTTTCATCATTAACGCGTATTATCCAAAGTAAGTAATTTATAAGTAAGTTTTTATGTAAAAATCCTAGCTTAGGGGTGCTTTTAATGGGGAAAGTTAGAATTAAGTTGATTAAGAGAGTTGCAAGAACTTTATTTGAAAAATACCCTGACTTATTTACAAGAGATTTTCAACATAATAAACTCGTAGTTTCTAAGTTAGTTATAATACCATCAAAGAAGTTGAGAAATCAGATTGCAGGATACATAACACACCTAGTTTCAATATCTCAGAAAGCTAAAGAAGTCTCTACTAAAGAAGTGAGTGAAGAGGTTAAGAGCTGAAGTTGTTAGAGTGGTATTTTCAAGGAGACCTTCTAGAATTACACATTAAGTGGCGAGAAACACCGATCAAGGTAAAAGCGTATATATACCTCTGCGAGAAATCCTGTAAAACTCTTAACGAGGAGTTAGATTTTCGTGGCATAGAAAGCACACTTCCACAGACAATTATACCAGAATCTAGTATCTCTGGTATTCACCAAGTAGTACAAGGCATACTCCACTACACGATCTACACATCAAAACAACGCAGAATTAAGAATAAAGGACTATTATTAGCAACAATGATTATTGGAATTAGCCAACTCAGTGAGCTTACTCAGAAACTCGCCGAGTTCTTTCAAACTAGCTATTATTATTACTTAATAGGAGTAGAGCACAGGCCAATTAACCTATATAAATGTAGTACTCTTAAACCAGAAGATTTCTTAAAGAAACCCTCTTCAATGAGCAACTTAGTAAAAAATACCAATATAGTTCTCTCGTTATTTTAACTCTCACCACTCCTCCTCTTCCCACTCCTCCTCCCACTCTTCTTCTTCCCATTCCTCTTCCCATTCCTCCTCAAGTAGCCGCTTCATGTTTAAATCCCCTATTCCAATAAATCTCTTCAAAAGCTGGGTATTTAAAAATAAAGAGTAAAGTCCTATTAAACCTCTACTCGATAATAAATGTTTCAGTGTAAGTATGAAGAGCACATGTTTCTTTAGTTAAGCCGCCGGCGGGATTTGAACCCGCGTCCACCGGCTTTCTCGACCCCGGTATTCCTTTAACCATACGAGGCCGGCGCTCTACCAGGCTGAGCTACGGCGGCTTCTAAAAACACATTATTTTAAGGAGTTTTTATGAATTTCTCTTTAAGCGCTTTAATAGCATTAAAAGCCATTTCTCTCATTACACTATGTGGATCCTTAGCTTTAATAATAGCAGATGCCACGAGAACCCCTATTGTTCCAAGTCTAATAGCTATATACACATCTTCTCCTGTAGATACACCCGCACCCGTCAATATTTTTACTCGTTGATTTACTCTATTAATGAGAGATATGCTTTTAATTATAACTTCTGGTTTAGCTTTACTCACACTTACACCAGTACCTATAAGTTCAGGTGGTTCAACAGCAATCATATCTGGCTCTAAGACAGCTAGAGAAGCCCCTATCTCGGGTTCATCAGCACAAACCAGCACTTCTAATCCTAAGTTCTTTGCTTTTTTAATTAAATAAAATATCTCGCTTAATTTCAACTTATGTTCACTATGATTTAAAATGACACCATTAACGCCTAGATCTCTGAGTCCTTCTATGGGAATATATCCAGTTATAGCACCGGGTTCTAGAGGATCTGCATGTTGAGCAAAAACTTTAATGCCTGATCCCTCGACTTCTTTAACAACTCTGTATAACTCTGTAAACGGAGGAGCTAATATTAGCTCTACATCACTCAATTCTTCTTTGAGTTTAACAGCCGCTTTAGCAATATTTAAGGCATAAACACCAAAACTATGAGGATAGTATGCTTTGAAATTAACAGCTAATATAGGTTTAATAACATGCATTAAAAACACACCTTTAAAAAGAATTTTAATTATAAAGCTAATTTACTGACCAGAGAGCATTTCACTATGCTTTTTAACTGCTTTTACTTCTTCCGTTTTAACAAACCGATCTTTTAATCTCTCAAGAACATCTGGAAG
>CAZMCE010000030.1:10502-14032 GCA_964564855.1 uncultured Thermosphaera sp.
TTACTTCTTCCGTTTTAACAAACCGATCTTTTAATCTCTCAAGAACATCTGGAAGTGTGGTATATTCCATTTCCTCAGGTCCAAGTCTATGCGGCATGAATGGCCCGTGACGCCTAATATACTCAGCTACTACTTGAGCTAATTTCCTTGTTTCATCAAATGCTACATCGTCAAAGAGGTCTACTGGGCCAATTAACCTGCCTCTACTAATATTCCAGCCGAGAGCTATTATTCTTGGTGGGCCATCAAACCTAGTAACTTTAGCATATCTCATTGGAACAGGCATTAGTGGGCCATAATGACTACCTCTCATCCACCCGGCTACGAGATGTGGAAATGTAAATGCTTCTAAAACTTCACCAACTGCTGGTAACCCATGCTGTGTTCTCACAATAGCTACTGGATCGTCTTTACCCACGTATCTACCTGCAATTAAGTTTAACCTCTCTACACTAACAACAGCAGCTAGTAGATTGTCGCTTTTCCTGTAAACTCTCCTAATAATATACCTACCTGTAGTTCCAATGAGAGCCAGTATATCGTACATCTCTTCAGGAGACTTTAATAGAACACTTCTACCTTCTTGAACATCATATACTTCGAAGATAAAGCCAGCGTGCATTTTCGGATCTATTACAAGACCTGCAGTGTTGAAGGGATCGGCAAATACCCTGAAGAGTGGTAAGTTAAATGCCCCAGGCTCAGTCTTATCAGCATGAAATGTTATAACAGGCTCCGAAGGTCTCTCCTCCATCTCAAGCTCAGCTACTCCAGGACCCATACCTCTCACATTACCTGAAAACGCCTCTGAAAGTAAGTCTTGGCCAGCCGCATATAGTTTTAATTCACGTGCGACTTTGGCCGCCGCCTGAAATGCTTCCCACGCTAATCTGTGGATCTCAATGTGATCAGGTCCCTTCGTGTGAGTCATAATTAACTGTAAGTCGTCACCCACGTGAGCCACGTAGAAGTCTATTAAAACTCCCTTTTGCTTAGCTTCAGCTAGAATTTTTGTGGCTGCAGCAAGTTGATCAGGATGTACAATGTGGTGACCTGCTATGCTTCCAACATCTGCTTTTATCACCGATAAAGTGATCTTCTCAGTCAATTTATCTCACCTATTTTTGAAATAATCGTTTAAGGGTTAATAAATTAACTTACTTTTTTATCTTCGAAATGTTTAAATAATTTATTTAAATATTTCTACGCATCACTAGATCTCGTAATATACTCCTTTCTGCTTCTGCTCTCTGTCCAGAACAGATCCAGGCTTATTTATTCTAGGTCTTCCAGACTCTGGATCTCTCCGCACAGTTATATCAAGGTATCTTAAGAGCGCGTTTAACCCTCTCTGTGGATCTAGAGGTTGAGATGCTTCTCCCCTCACTGATGGCTCACCCCAGAAGACTATTATTTTATCACTAACAAACGATTGTAACATCAAGTCGTGCTCTACAATAATGGCTGTTTTATTTTTCTCCTCCACAATTCTTCTAATAACTCTTGCTACAGTTATTCTCTCCTCTACGTCTAGATATGCTGAGGGCTCATCTAGAAAGTACACGTCTGCTTCTTGAGCAAGCGTTACTGCTATTGCTACTTTCTGTAACTCACCACCACTCAGATCACTAATGTTTCTCTCAAGGAGCTTATTAATTCGAAGCCTCTTAACAAGCTCCACGTATAGCCACGACGTGGGATCTACTGCTGACTCTGAGGCTTTTTTAAAATTAGCTATAACAGTTTCTTCGCTGAATATCGCTGGTGAAACTTCTTGTGGTTTAATTGCTATACTTCCCGGCCTAATAAGAACTTCTCCAGATACTGGTTTAAGCTCGCCACTAAGTATTTTCAGGAATGTTGTTTTACCTATGCCATTTGGTCCAACAAAACCTACAACTTCTCCGCTGAAAGCCCTGCCCTCAGCTACTATTAGCTTAAACCCGGAGGATGGATATATAAACTCCACATTATCCCACTCTAAAATAGGGTATTGTTGTTCTTCCACAGGCTTTTCTCTAGTAGAGATCTTAAACTTTACTTCCTCTTCACGTATAAGCATATTTTCTGCTGGTAAATAACCTGCGAGGTAGTGATTTATTCCCGCCCTTGTAGAATATGGTTTTGAGGATATGCCGTAAACTCCCGGTTCACCATACATTATCACAACATAGTCCGACATGTAATCCAGGATCATTAAGTCGTGCTCGACTACAATAACGTAATTCTCCTCGGGATTTGTAAACTCCATAATGGCCCTAGCTACACGCAATCTCTCTCTGATATCTAAATAACTACATGGCTCATCAAAAAAATACGCATTTGCATTTTTAGACAGCACTACTGCTATTAAAAATTTTTGTAACTCTCCACCGCTAAGCTCACTAATATTTCTACTCAAAATATTTTCGAGATTTAACGCCTTAACGAGATCTCCAGAAACCCCCTTCTCATCTACTCTCTTCAAAAGCTCATTCACAGTACCCTTGAGGACTCTTCGCGCCGCTTCAATATACTGTGGCTTAACAACAGCTCTAATCTCGCTATTAGCTAGTTTTGATAAGTACGCTTGAAGCTCTGTTCCACGAAAAGACCTTATGATCTCATCCCACTCAGGTGGTTTATTATACCTTCCAAGATTTGGCTTAAGCTGGCCTGATAGTATCTTTATACTCGTAGACTTACCCGACCCATTACGTCCAATAATACCTAATATATATCCAATCTTAGGAGTTGGTAAATTGTATAGTTTAAACATGTTCTCTCCATAGCGGTGAATTAAAACCTTCTCTAATTCATCTGGCAAGTTAACTATTGATATCGCGTTAAAAGGGCACTTCTTAACACATATACCACAGCCAACACACATGTTCTCAAATATAATAGCTCTGCTCCTATCCTCTACGAGATCAATTGCTTTTTTCTTCCTGCTTTTGTTAATTGGGCAAAACTTAATACACTCGAGATTACACTTACTCGGCTTACAGTAATCTCTATCTATAACAGCTATTCTAACCATAAACACACCCACTACTTTCAAGAGAAGAAATATTCTAGCTTAATTAGAAAATATTAAAAACCCTTAGGTGGAACAAGAAATATGAATGATGTTTGGTGACGGCTCTGACTGATGAAGAGCTATCTCCTCTCATCTGATTACTCTGACTCCTGCTCTTCTACTTCACTACGTTCAAATTCCTCAAGAAAAATCTCGTAGTACTCGCGCAGCATCTCGCGATCTTCAGGAGAAAGCTTCGTATCTCGGGCCTCACTAGTAGCTGCCGTTAAAACACGCTTACTAGATTCTACCTGGTGCTTGACGTCATATTTCCTAGACCCTTCACTCTTTGCTTCATAACCACACTTAATACACTTCAAATAAACAGCACCCTCTTTTCTAACAGGCACCATTATTGAACCACATTTTGGACAAAATACTACCATGATACCACCGCAATATACTACTCCAAAATCTGCATTAGAGACTTATAAACACCACTAACACAAAATCTTCCCCATACTTTAAGGGG
>CAZMCE010000031.1:0-14025 GCA_964564855.1 uncultured Thermosphaera sp.
GTATTTACTCAAAATTTACGGAGATTCCCCTAAAATTTACTCAATTAGAGATTTAGTTGATCTATGTGAAAATGGGTGTGTGAAGAGAGTGGCTGATGAAATGTGGTATGTTATTAATATTCTCGAAGATGCATATATTGGTGCTAGGTATTTTATTAGAAGATATGGTGTGAGAGAGTATAGTGAAGCAGTGAGATTTGTTCAAGAGGTGTTTAAGTGTATAGGTATTTTGAGTACTTAAAGAAATCTAAGAGAGATTTAGATGAGAACTTTGAGAAATACCTTGTAGCTCTAAGAGATCTCGCTAGGAAATATAAGGGGAAAGCGTATGTTTTTGGCTCATATATTAGAGTTGAGAGTATAGGTGCTAGTGATATAGATATACTCTTAGAGATACCAGATAGTATTGATAGATTAAGTGTTCTACACGAGGCTAGAAGACTTGTCTCAAATAGGAGAATAGAGATACATGTTTTAAATAAATCTGATGCTGAGATCTTTAAAAAGATTATTAAGTATTACCAGGAGATATGTTAATAATGTTCTACGAGCAACTAATTTAACTTTAAGACCTAGTATTAATATATGAGTTCACATTGAGAAGTAAACCTATCTTATCCTATTATAGAGTTTTCAGAAGGGTTGTAGTATCTTATTTAATAATGATATTTTTCATGTAAGTGTAGTGAGACTATTGAAGTTTTAGTTGTTAATTCAGATGTAGCTAAATTGCTGAGTAAACATCCTTGGAGTGATGAGGTATCATTAAAATTTGGCGAGATTTTTCGAGGAGGAGTGTACTTTAACTAACCACGCATACTCGTGGGTTTATAGAGCTAGATATTAGTGAGCTAGAGAAGCTCGCAGTACTAAAGGAGTGAAGACTAGTAGTTACTTAGAATTAGAGTTAAGTTTTTAAGAGAAATTAGCTCTGTGTTTCTCTGAGATTCTTGAAGTATACTACTACTTTCTTAACTATGTAGATAATTATAGCTGATAGTGATATTGTTAATGCTATTGTAGAACCTATTGGTGTGTCGAGTACTAAGCTTAGAAATGCTCCAAGTGGTGCTGTAATAGCTCCAAATAAGCCGGCAATTACTAGTTGGAGGTCTGCTCTTGAGGTCACTACTACTGATACTATGTATGGTACATATATTAGTGAGAAGACTAAGAAACCTCCAACGACTTCTAGCATTAATACTAGTGCAATACACATAAACGTTATAATTGCTATAGAGTAGTATTGAACATTAATACCCTCAGCTTCAGCTAGTTTCTTATCAAATACTATAGCATCTAGTTTAGGCTTAAAGAGTATGAGATACGTAGTGAAAATACTAGTAAGTACTATAATGTATATAAATCTATCTATAGTAACTGCGAGAGGGCTCCCCCACAATAAACCCCCAATTCTAGTAGTAGAGAGTACAACTACATTACCTAGATATATAGCAATTAGAGCTACACTATTAAATAGTGAAAATAACATCATTGACAAATTATTTAGTACTTCAATACTAGTCCTAGGTAAAACTAAACTTAGTACTAATCCTAGACATAGCGTGAAAATTGCTGGTAGAGTGTAAGGATCACTATTTAAAATAATAGTTGAAATTGCTGTACCAGCTAATGCAGCGTGTGCTGCTGAAAACGCTATTGTACTTAAACCTAGCCGTGAAATATAGTAACCTAGTAGTGCTAATATAAAACCGCCAATTACTAGAGAGATGAATACTTCTTCAAACATAACTACACCTCAATGTAAGTTACCCACAATATTTACTAACTCACCATTATACATAGTTACTACAGCATCAGCAACTCTACTCAGCTCTCTACTAATTATGTGAGAAACTATGAGAGTTGTAGCATTTCTCTCACGAGTATACCTATCTATTAGTAGTGTAATGTACTCTCTACTCTCAGAATCAATACTTGAAAACGGCTCATCTAAAAATAGCACTAACGGCTCTCTCACGAGAGCTCTTGCTAAGAAGACTCTCTGCTGTTGACCACCGCTGAGTTTACCAATAGGCTCATTAAGTAAATTGTCAATACCGAGTAACTTAGCTATGTTTTTAATTCTATATAGATCATCAAGTGTTAAAGTGCTAGGAGAACCCTTAATTGAGAGTAAGCTCATAGCAATAACTTGTTTAACTGTATATGACTCATAAGGGCTCCTCATAAAATTTTGAGGTAGATAACTGCATAGTCTCCTAGCTACATATATTTTCCCACTAGTTGTAGATATACCTAAGAGTTTAACTACACCTCTAAAAGGTTTAAGTAGCCCTAGACATGTTTCAAGTAGTGTGGTTTTACCTGAACCATTAGGTCCTGTAATAACTACTAGTCTACTTTCACCTACTTGTAAATTTACTTTTTTCAAAGCGGGTCTTTCAATATCCTGGTAAGTTACATAGACGTCTTTTAACTCAATTCGAAGAGACCCCAATCTCCAAGTCCCATAACGTAGTTTAATGCTTCATTAATTGATTTAAGACTTAACAATTTATCTAACACGTCTCTTCTTAATTTGAGTTTCAGCGTCTCTTTACTCGTAGTATTAATGAATATAAACTCAAAGTCCTCAATGTTCTCAATAATTATATTCCCTTTACCTAGAGTACAACATGTAGATGCCTGTATTCCATCAATACTACATGAGTAGGGTATTTTACCAGGTATTCTAACAATACATTGAAGGTCGTAGATGTCTTTAGGCTTTAACCTATTTCTAGCTACTATTCCAGCTCTATAGCCAATTAGTAGCCATGGGCCTAAATGACCGTGAAACTTAATTGCCTCTTCAAATGTTAAACCACAATTCATTTCTTTACGCCTTTAAATTTTATGATAGTGATCACTAATGCTACAGTTAGAACTACATTAAGTACTCCAGAGATGCTGAGATATATTGTTAATAAATTAACATCTCTACTGAGTTTTAAAACTTGATTATAAAGTGTTTCAATAGTCATAGTGGTATTTGCGGCTTTTAAAGCATTTGCTAATAGTTTAGCATTATATATCCACATATCTGTTACATTAGAGATCTCTGGTGCAGTTTTTGGGAAATTGTGAATAGCTACTTCAACAGCGCCAATCTCTCTAGCGATCTTTATGCCTAAGTCTATACCACTTGGTATATTATCAATTACTAGAACAGCGCGTGCTTGAGTAGCATTACTCACAACTTCACTATACTCTTTAAGAGATACTGTTTCAGGAGGTCCATATGATGCAACAACATTAAATCCTAAGTAACTAATATAAGACCTCTGCCACTTCATAACAACTACTGGTACTCCTTCAAATCCACTTTCTCTCGAGTAGCTCTTTAACCACGAAGATACTTCATCTATAGTTTGTAGAGATTTATTTAAGCGCTCACTAATAGGTATATCTAGGTATTTTTCAAGTATATTTGCAACTTGAATATAGCAGTTCTTTAGATCACTAGGAGTACTCCAAGACTTACAAATATCCTTGAAGACTAGAGCCCTAGATCCACTAGCACTTACCAATTTGTCAATCCATGGTTCAATACCATGTGATAGTATTAATGATGCGTATTTAAACTTCTCGATATCACTCGGCTTAATGTCATAGTGTGCTGGGCATACAGTTGGTAGAGCAATATACTCGACAATCACCTGATCGCCCGCAAGATCCTCAACTATAGATGCGAGTACAGTAGTTGATGCTACTACAACAGGTTTTTCAGCATGAACACTAGTCACTACTGCAGTTAAGATTAAAAATAGAGTTAAAATAAATAATATGAGACTTAAGCCTATTTTCCTCACGTCTACTGCACCAGGTTATATTATTAGGTGCACCCTTAATAAATCTTAACTCAAATAGGAGAGTTCAGAAACGTGAAATACTTCAAATATTTATTTAAGACACAAAACACGTGTTAAAGGTCTAAACACCACTGATAACGAATAGCTAAGCTATTGAGTCATAGTAGCTATACTAATTTGAGATCTAGTTAATATAGTATTCAATAAAGTAAAATTTTAGAGTAATTAAGCTATAGGGATTACAGCATGTCATCTAAAGCTATTATTGCTGATAGTTTAGAGAAGAAATTCAGTAGCATTATAGCTGTTAATATTCATATCAATGACCCTAGCTGCAATGATTGCTTACACTATTGTACTCTTAGTTAAAACTATGTTAACAAGTTACATATACTTACTAATTATACTATCTCTTACACCATTATTATCTTACGTGGTTTTTACAGTAGCATCTAGGTTTTTGAATAGAGTGTTCTTAGATAGATGTGAACTTCTAGTTTAATTATAGATGCTTCTTAACAGCTTCTAGTATATTATGAGCTCTGATAGTACTAATAACTAACATTACCAATCCAAATATCAGCACTGCTATTCCTAAAGTCCTAGTATATTTAGGGCTTCCGTGAATATACGCGAAGAAGCCCCCAACTAAGAGAAGTAACTGTGAAATCCTCAAATATATTGTTACTCTACTCAATTCATATAATTCCGCTTTACCTTCTACTGCCGGGTTATTGGTTTGAAGAGCTTTCAGCTCCCCCCTAAGAGCATTAAACACTCCAAGTAGAACTATATTGAAGAGACCTCCTGCTACAGACTCATAAGCACTATAAAATTCGAACGGGAAAGCGATATCAATAAGTATCGGTGGTTTGAGCCCCTCGCCTGGAGCTAAGAGGTAATTGTATTTTCTAACAGCTTTAAAGAACATGTAGCATGTTAATGATTTCAGTAAAGCTAGTACGGTTATCGATAGTAATACGAGGTACTTGTACTTGTTAAATCTCCTACTCCAACTTACTAGACTTCTCGTGGCATTATAGTAGAGTATTTGCGGTGTAAATTGTGCCGCGGTGATGATGACTACGCCTGAAACCACGTAGAAGAGGTCTACAGGCTCAATTTTCTCTACAAGAGCTTCTAGATAGCTAATCATACTTAAGGTTACAGTGACGGTTAATACTGCACAGACAACACTACTAACTAAGTAGTATTGAAGTTGAGAGAGACCTTTCCTAGCGAGCAACGAGATCTCGCTTTTCACAACTATGTCACCATAACAGTACACGTGGAAACTCGTCATATACTACTTCGAGTGTTATTTAAAAGTTTTCAGCTATACGTGTCCATATGATAATGTTTTTTAATTTAGGATTTTGAAATATTCTGTAAGAGTAATATAGGTGAGTAAAAATATACGTGAGAGCTATTCTTGATAAAATATATAGCGTGCTTAAACTTAGAGCATCTCTTCTATGCATTTCACCTATTTCTAAACACGTTATTTTAGCATATGTAAAAACTGCGAAAGAACTCAATACTCCACTATGCTTTGTAGCGTCATTAAACCAGATTGATAGAGATGGTGGTTATACTGGTTGGACACCTCTTAGTTTTAAGACGAGTATTTCGCGCTATATTGAGGAATTTGAACTCAATGTACCGATTCTCCTAGAACTTGATCATGGTGGGCCTTGGCTAAAAGACAATCATGTGGTCAAGAACTACTCATATAGTGAAGCACTCAACGACTTCTTAAAATCACTAGAGGCTTTTATAGAAGCAGGTTTTGGCATAATACATATTGATACAACTATTGACATAGAGCGTGAGAGTGGTTATGCAGATCTTGACACGGCTGTTAAGAGAACTATAGATATAATGTCGTATTCGGAAGAACTTGCTAGAAGACATGGTGTTGAACTAGAATATGAAATTGGTAGTGATAGGTGGGGTTTTAAGCCTCAAGAACTAATCAGTGATTTCATAGCTAAAACACTTACCGGTCTCAAATCCCGTGGACTTAATACATCTAAAGTAGTGTTTGGAGTAGCTGATGTAGGAACAGCTGTTAAACCTGGTAATATTGTTAACCCAGAAGTGTTAAGAACATACTCTCATACCATGTTAAAACACGGCCTATACTTAAAAGTTCACTCAGGAGATTACTTGGAAAACCCAGATGAACTACCTAGAAATATCGTTGGTGGAGTTAACATTGGACCTATGTTTGCTCATATCATGTACTCTGCTATTAAAGACCTTATTAGTAAAAAACTTAGTAGAAAATTAGCGGAAGAGATCTTGTTAGAACTAAATAACTTCATAGTATTAAGTGATAAATTATCTAAATATACAGGTAAAAGCACTACTGAAATTGAAGAATATAAGCTAGGTCTAGCTTCTAGATATGTATGGCCTAGTAGTAAAGTCAAATACATCTTAGAGAGGATCTCTAGTTATACTGGCGTAAATGTAGACCAGTACTTAGTAGAGAATTTAAGTAATGTAATAAGGCGGTACGTAGTTAATTTGGGGTTGTTTAATCTAGCAAAATATTTCGCCAGATAATGAGTGTGAAGAAACAATACTAGCTTTGTTCTTGCTTATTAATCGCCTCCTGAATATTCTTAACTATTAATTCTATAGAGCTTCTATGTAAGCCTATTTTCTCAACTAGTAGTGCTACAAGACCTTTTATTGGCATATACTTTACTAGAGGCTCAATTACCCTAGCATTTGGAATATAACTTCTCACATTATTCATAAAACTCTCTCTTAATATTCTAGATGAGAACACACTACCTACTCCTCCAATAATAAACTCTTCACTATCTACACGTATTTTTTCATAAACAGCTCTCGCCATCAAAGCAAGCTCTTTACCTCCGTTTAAGAGAATCTCTTCAGCTACGTGATCTCCTTCTTCAGCAGCCTCATCAACTAATATAGCTAGTTTCCCGATTTCTCCTACATCCTTAGTTATTAATGAATATATAACGTCTATTAACTGTAAGGGCTCTTTTACTTTAAAGAAGTTAAGTACTTTATGAGCAATTATTGTGTAAGGTCCTCTACCATCAAAGAACCTGCTAGAAGCCTCTATTGCCTTCATAGCTATCCATATAGCACTACCCTCATCATTACCAAACCAACCCCAACCTCCTGCCCTAGCACTCACCCCCTTGGAATTTCTACCATAAGCTATTGAACCTGTACCAGCTATTACAGCTATTCCAGGATCTCCTAAAGTAACAGCGTAATAAGCTACTATAAAATCAGGTATAATTAGTGGTTCAACTCTAAAACCACCCCACTCTCTTAATTTCTCTTTAAAATAAACCCTAGTAATCTCTGTGTCGAGGTCTGGTAAGCCTAATATAACTATATCTATTTCTCTAGGAGACAGACCACTCCTGTTAATAGCACTCGTCATTGATAGTGTTAAATTTGAAAATGCGGTATCAAATCCTACAGTTGTCCAACCCGAAGAGCCGCTAATAGAGTAGCTTAATAATTTACCTCTATCATTAATAACCACGCTAAGTGTTTTAGTCTTACCTCCCTCTACAAGTAGCATATACATAGAGATCTCCAAGTAGCCTTCTAAGGTTAAAGTTTAAACGTGAATTTTATAAGGTTTAGAGGAATAGTAGGAGTAGGGTAGCTAATGGTTAGAGTTCTTGTAAATGACGTTTCAAAGAGATATGGTAACGTTTATGCCTTGAAAAACGTAAATCTACGTGTAGATGATGGTGTTTTACTCTGTATTCTAGGTCCCAGCGGTTCAGGTAAGTCTACACTTTTAAGAATAATAGCGGGGCTCATCACCCCTGATCAGGGAAGAGTGTTCTTCGACGACATTGACGTGACTGATCTACCGGCCTGGAAGAGAAATGTTGGAATGGTTTTTCAGAATATTGCGCTATTTCCTCATCTCTCAGTTTACGAGAATATAGCTTTCGGGGCAAAATTGAGAAAATTGCCCAGAGATGAAATTGATAGGAGAGTTAAAGAGTTACTTAAACTAATAAGACTAGAAGGCTACGAGAAGAGAAAACCAAATGAATTAAGTGGTGGAGAGGCGCAGAGAGTGGCCATAGCTAGAGCACTAATGACGGATCCTGCTGTCTTATTGTTTGACGAGCCACTAGGTCACTTAGACGCCAAACTCAGAGAGTCTCTTAAATTCGAGATCAGGAGGATTGTTAAAGAAACGAAGAAAACCACTCTCTACGTTACCCACGATCAAGGCGAGGCTTTTGCAATAGCAGACTACATATACGTTATTAATAGGGGAGTTATAGAACAAGGCGGCACACCGGTTGAGCTCTATGAAAACCCCAGATCACCATTTATCGCGGAATTTGTTGGAAGTACTAACTTTCTGAAAGGAAAAATTATTGAAATTCGCAGAGATATGAATATAGCTAAAGTATTAACTAGTGATACTGAAATATATGTACTAGTTAGAGAAGACATGAGTATTGGAGAGAATGTTCTTATTGGGATAAGATCTGAGGATATTAAAGTAAGTAAAGAAGTGAGTGAAGATCTTATTAAACATGTTCCTTATACAAATATTTTATCTGGAAAATTATCAAAAAAGATCTTTATAGGTCCATATCTTAGACTTGAAGTAAGCGTTAATGGTTTAGAAGAGCCCTTAAAAGCAGATGTTTATGGTGAGGACAAATATAAGTACTTGAATATGGATGAGGGTGATAGAGTTTACATACTGATCACAAAATCTACAGCTTTTAAGTACTCGTAGTTTTATTCTTCTTTAAAATGTAAATGTAATTGCAGTTCATAAGAGCTTAATATGGCTTTCTCATACTTCACAAGGTAGCATTTAAAATCTCGAGGAGCATATATACACTCTGTTGTATTTGCTACTTCTCCAAATATTTTGAATAGTGTGAGATCGTACTTATCTGGTATAAGTATATAGAAGTAAGGTTTATTGTTAAATCCCATGTTGAGTTTAACAATGCAGTATTCCCGAGTGCAAGTAGGCTCAATAATACCTCTATATATTACTGTAACACCTCTTGCCTCGTTAGGTATAAAAGTAATGTTTAATAAGATTAAGCTGTTCTCTACTCTAATATCGAAAAGATCATCTAGAGTTTTATTGACTACATGAGCTCCAAATCCTCTTAAAGGCCACCAAGCACCGCCACGATACATTATTCTACCAACATAAACCTGGTACTCTAAGTACTCTCTTAATAATGTGAAGTTCTTTAACATAGGTGCAATAAACAGCTTACTTTTAGCTCTATATGGTATTCCTATATCCCAATGCCACACGCTTAATGTGTAGTCTTCATGGATATTTATAATAATCCCCTCAGTTTCCATTAGAGGATCCTCTTGGTTTAAAATAAAGTAAAAAGGTTTTTCATATATTATAGCATTACCTCGAACTAGACTTACTTTTCCCTTTAAAAAACCTCTTAAACTCTCATTAGCTTTAATAATAGCTTGCACTTCTATGGAGTTACCATTTAACACTTTACCAGTAGTTTCAAAGATCTCAGCAGGCTCAATAACCACATCTAGATCTTCATTCTCGATGTTAATTACCTCGATAACTATGTAATCTCCGCTTTTAAGACGAGTAGAATTAGATAGAACCACTACCTCGACATTGTCGCTTTTAATAGTAAAATTGTTCGGTATTATAGCTATTATTAGTACTAGTAGAGAGATTAATACTGTGATAAGAATTATTCTCTTACTCATGCTCATAGAGCAAAACCTCCTTGGTACTTAGCCCCGGCGAACTTTAAGTAGAGTAAAACTATTATAAATGTTGCTATTTGAAGCACGCTCGCCTCTCCAGCAACTCTTCCAAGTAAACCCCACCATCGAATATCAGAGTATAATTTTACAGCTAAGAGGTCTATAGCAGGTCCTGTTATGAATAGTGGGAGTAGGTAGTTGTTTAAACACCATACAAATGTTAGTACAAATCCACTAAAAATACCTGGACCTATGAGTGGAAGGACTACTTTAATAATTACTTGGTGGGGTCTAGCGCCTAGTGTTTTTGCTACATCCTCGTAGATCGGATCGAGTGTTCTTAGAGATGCGAATAGTGGGAGGAGCATCATTGGATAACTTGTTGATGCAAGTCCTAGTAGTGTACCTAGAAATGTAGCATATAGTCCATAATACCTAATATACGTACTAGCTAGTCCTACTCCAGCTACTATATCAGGTGTGAACATCGGTGCAACTAGTAATGCTGTAAGTATTCTCTTGTATTTAAACTCGTATCTAGCTAATACAAATGCAGCTGGAAATGCTATTACAAAGTCTATTACTGAGACTAGTAGCCCTACAATGAGGCTGTTTACGAGAGCTCTCCAGTAAGTTTGAGGAATTTCCTTGTAGAATTTTAAACCTACAAATGATACACCCCAGTATGTTCTGTACGTGAATGATCTGTACAGTATAAATATAAATGGTGATAAAATGAAGAATACTACTAGTGCGAGGTAAATGTACTTTAATAGTACTTGTGAATACTTGTGCTTCAAGCTCTCACCCAGTTACTCTTGTGATCTTGAGTGTCAAGTATGTAGAGATAATAGTCATTGTCATTAATACTATAGCGAGAGATCCTGCTAATCCATAATTGTGAAGTTGTAGTGTTAAATAGACTATTTTTACTGTTATAACGTTACTTGCTTCTACACCGCCTAAGAGGAGGGGTATTAAGAAACCTCCGAGATTCCATCCAAAACACGCAATAAACCCAGCTACAGCTCCGGGGGCTGAGAGTGGTAGTATGATTTTAAAGAATGTCTTTAAGGGATTTGCACCGAGGGTATATGCAGCCTCTTCTATAGCTGGATCTATTTCGCTCAGTGAGGATGCTGTGTAGAGAACCATGAATGGTAGTGTAAATATTGAAAAGCCTAATATAACAGCGTATGGTGTATAGAGGACTTGTTTATACGATAGACCAGTAATATTGAAAAACCAGTCAAATGGGCCTCCAGGTAAAAACATGTTCCAAAGCCCATATGATACATATATGTCACCAAAATATGGAAATATTAGTGACGCTCTTAGTACATTCCGAAAGAGTATTTTTCTGCGAACTAGTAAGTATGCTAGTGGATAACCTAAGATAAAATCTATAGTAGCTGCTGAGAGTGGGAACAAGATAGTGTTCATTATAGTTGAATTATAGTCATTTATAGCTATGATATAGTTTTGAAAACCTACATATTCAGGTCGTCCAAGTATAAATGACTCTCCCTTAGTAAAACTCATTATTAGTATATTAATTAGTGGCACTAGCCAAAAGAGCACTAGATACACTATCGTCGGTAAAATTAATAGTATGTATGAAGCTCTCAAAATCCTCTCCAAGAAAAACCACCTTCTGTACTAAGCTAATTAAGGAGAGAAAAAATAAAAACAATTATGTGATTCCAGCTAGTTGAGTATATAGATTAGTCCACTCTTCAGTGTGGGCTTCGATATAACTATAATCTGGTATTACATACCACTCTTTCATCTTATCAAGTGGGTATGGATATATGTCTGCATATATTGGCTTAATCCAGTCAGGTAATAGCTCGAAGTTTGTGTCATTTAGTAGGTTTTGGTGTAGCATTAAGAAGTCTTCTTTAGATTCTCTATATTGTGGAAAGTCTAGTGCAAACCAGAAGTCAATGCTCATTAAGAAATCAATAAATATTTGCGCGAGAACTGGGTGTTGTGTATTTTTAGGTATCCATGCTATTCCAGGTACAAATACGCTTCCTTGTGGTTGAGCTACTCTTGCAATGGGAAAGCCTTTTACTGCTTCAACTGGGGCTAGATACCACCACCACGCAACGGCCCAAGCCTCGCCTCTCTCAAGGAGCTCCATGATCTCTGCTTCAGATACAGTGTATCTTAATGCATTAGGATGTATTTTAGTGGCAGCAAACTCTATGACTTCTCTCATTTCAGCAGGGTTTTTATAGTCTTTACCCATAGCGAAGGCTAAATTTACTAAGAAATTGGCGAAGTGAACAGTGCCTGGTGTAGGTAGTAACACGTGTCCCTTCAACCTGGGATCTGCTAAGTCTCTGTAATCCTTAACCCAGCCTGCTTTTTCAGTATTAACTAAGAGTCCGGCAGTATCTAGAGCTTGGAATATTACACCGTATGGTTGATACTGAAGGAAGAACGGGTTAACATATTCTAGGTTTTTCATAAGAGGATTACCTAAGTATATAGCTGGCTCAAGAGCATCAGCCTTTAGCGCTCTGAAGAAGTAGGGGGCTTCAATAGCTACTACGTCATATGGTGGTGGCGTGCCAGCAGCTAGGGACATGAGTACTGCCGCGATTATTGTTTCAGGTTCCTGAGTTCCTATCCATGTAACTTCTATTTCTACGCCATATTTCTTCTTAACGTATTCTTTAAATGCTGGTACGTGGTATGTTTCAACAAGACCTCCATAAGTCCAGTCAGCTATGACTACTTTCCCCTCCCTTTTAATTTCACTAACTATTTCATCGTAGCTCATCCACTTGTTAAGTATGGGGATAAAGTATAATTCCTTTGCTGGTGGGGGTGTTGGAGTTGTAGGAGCTGCTGGGGCTTGAACAGGTCTAGCCCAGCCATATATACCTATAATAGCCACAATTACTAATAGTACTATGAGAACAGCTTCTAGTTTTGTGAGTGCTTTCATAATTCTCCCGTATAAAAGTTAGCACCTAAGGCCTTTTAAGGCTTATTAATTTGAGGTAGAACATTACTAGAGTGGAGGAAGATATATATTATTTAGAGATTACTCCGCCCACTAGATCTCAAATAGTCCTAATAACTTTCTCAATATGTCTCGGGTGATCTGGGTTGTATCCTAGCATTATAGCTCTATAAATTGACGCGTAGTATAGTGGCGTGATAAAGGATACATGTAGTATATGTGAATCTTTTTTCAAATTTAACTTGAAATCTGCGTTATTAGAGTCTGATAAGTGTAATACGTTAAACCCCCGCTCTTTTAACTCGCTTATAAGTTTGTTAATATAGGGGAAGGAAGTATCATGGATAGATGAAAGTACTATTAATTGTACCTTATGTTGTTTTTCGAGAAGAGCTATGGGGCCATGTCTAAATTCTAGTGCGTACATTGCATTAGAGTACGTATACGAGATCTCTGTGAATTTTAATGATGCTTCGAGAGCTATGGGGTATAAGCTACGTGGAGCTAGTATAACAAATAGCTCTTTGTTAATAGTTACTTCTGCGAGCTCGTGGATTTTACTCTTATCTCTATTCACATCTTCCACGATCTTAATGAAATCTCTTAACTCGTCTTTAACATTTACATCTCTGTGCAGTTTAAGCATTTCTAATATTGCTAGAGAGTTCATAATACCCATTAATGTTAATGCTACAAATGACTTAGTCATGTAGTAGCTTTTCTCAAAACAATTCTTGAGTACTACAACGTAATCAGCGTTTTTTACAAGATAACTGTTCTCAGCACATGTAAAACCAATTGTTCTCAGTGAGAGTTTCTTAGCTCTATCAATAATTAGCGTTATTTCAGCTGTCTCACCGGATCTCGAAAATAATACTAAAAGACTATCATGCTTAGCACTCAGCCTAAATTCACTACTATCTAGTAAAAATAGCATTTCAGAGCCGGGTAATGCCACGGCTCTACTCACATAGGGATTTGTTATCAGGGGATCTATACTCTTTAAAGCCGCGTAATAACTACTCCCACAGCCAACATAGAATATACTAGTAGGCGCGAACTCTGAAAACACTTCACGAATTACTCTCTTAATCTCACTATACTTATGTATTAAAGACTCTGTAACCTTTGGTATCTCTTCTACTTCTACTAATACTATTGAATCCGCAAGTTCAATATCTCCACGGCTCTTCATAATATCACATTTCTACCATATTATCAGCAGTCTCTAAAATATTCTCCTCTTATATATAATATTTAATATTTAAGAGAATAGAAGCGAGGTGATGTTTGTTCAAGAGAATTTGAGCCTTAATAGTACTTTAAAATATCTCTAAATAACAATTTTAACAATTTACTGATTAAGAGTTGATATAGATATAAATCCTAAAGAAAGGGTAGTAATTACACTGAGCCACGAGGAGTCCGATAAAGTCCCATAGACTTTGAGGGTACAGACTCCACGAGTATTCATGTTATTCC
>CAZMCE010000032.1:0-14007 GCA_964564855.1 uncultured Thermosphaera sp.
ATGAAAAAATAAGCCTCTGCTTTTATTTGAAATAGTCGAGCAGGGAGTCTCTGTGTACACGACTCTGAGAATTCGTGATGGACTAGTAGAAGTTGACAGTAAGCCTTATAGTGTGAGCGAGTTGTATGTGGGAGGGGTATTGAGAGGTGAGGTAAGTGTTAATAAGAGTAGTGGTATTTGGGGTGAAGTCGTAGTCGAGGACACATCTACAGTTACATATGAATATCCAGGCGTACTTATAGTTGGAGTGTGGAGTAATGGTAGTAGTGTTAGAGTTGACGTAGTTGAGCGTAGAAAGAGCTTTACTGTGAAGTATATTTCTAAGCAGCTAGAAGCTCCTGAAGTAAAACTTGTATTTAAGAGTGTAGAATCTCACTTAGTAGCTTCTTTTACACCTAGGAGAATCACACTGCACTGTAGAGGTATTATAGAACTAGTAGAAGAACCATTTAAATTACTACTAATTACTAGATCTCGAGAATAGGGTTTTGAAGCCACGGTAATATTGGTAATGGTGGAGTTGTTCTTTTATGTCTTGAAGCTCTATGCATTAAAAGTACTTTTTCAAATAATTCACGTGGAAGTCCTGTATACTCTACAGCTCTCTCAACACTAAGTTTTAGGTCAAATAGAGCATAGAGTGCTACGTCTATTTCCTCGTACTCGTAACCTATCTCTCCACGTGCTGTGTGACCTCTCCACAGTCTTGGAGCACTAGGCTTACTAGTAATTCTCTCTGGTACTCCAAGTCTCTTACCTAACTCTCTCACTTGTGTCTTGTAGAGACATCCTAGTGGTAAGAAGTCTACAGCTCCATCACCATACTTTGTGAAATACCCTATTAATAGTTCGCTACGATCACTCGTCCCAGCTACGAGACCACCATACTTATTAGCATAGTAGTAGAGGAGATTCATTCTAACTCTTGCTCTTAGATTACCAGTAACTATGTCCTCGCGTATCTCGACAAAAGGCGCTGTAGTGTAAGAATCAACGATCTTGTCAATATAGAACACGTGGTACTCAACGCCGAGACTCTCAGCGAGGTTAACAGCGTCATTAACATCTTCTTCAGGCGTAGATCTAGAATCAGGCATTATGAGCGCAACTATACACTTCTCGGGTAGTGAATGAACTAGAATAGTGAGGAGTACAGAGGAGTCAATACCACCACTCAAACCCATAACGACAACGCGTGCACTAGTTTTCTCAACAAGGTTCTTCACAAAGCTCGAAATAAGCTCAAGTACAATATCGTAGGGTATAGAGATAACATCTTTAATGGTAATTCTAGCCAAGTAAATTCACCAGTCCTATTCAAAAAGTCTACTTAGTAAATAAAAACTTCCAAGTCGCTTAGTTAAAAATAGCATTAATAGAGGATTTTTGAGTTGAGCATTGAAAAGACTATTAAAGATATAATTTCACGCAGAGATCCAAGCGGCTATTACGTACTATTAGCTTCCAACACAAGTGATGCTAAGAGAATTATTACTCAGTACACGGGTATAGTGATTGAGGAGTGTGGAAGGGTTCTTGTAGTTAAGTGTAAGAGTAGAAGAATTATAGAGGAATTAGCCCGCAAACTCGCTAATAGAGGTGTTCTCTTAATACATTGATTACTTTTTACCTGGAAAACAGAGTTTTCTATATTCAGCACTCATATCTCTCTCATAGACCTCTCCACGTGGGTTTTTTTCTCTAAATACTCTACCTTCATAGTAATAGACCCTAGTTGAGGGATCAAGCCAGCAATCTGGTCTTAAACCAGCTTTGAGACATGTCTCGGCTAGGAATGTCTCTTCATCCCAGCAGTATTCAACAGGTACTACTGGAAGTAGTGTACCCTTATATAAGCCTTTCTCAACTACAAGACCATGTCTACCTATAATTACGTGTCTCGGGAGATCATATCTCTTCTCAACTTTTAAGAGAATAGGCTCTGAGAGCACTGTGACTTCTACTATAATGTCATTCATTTCACTCAGCTCTACAGGCGGGAATCTGGGATCACTTGTAGCTGCTTCAATAGCAGAGTCTACGAGAACCTCTACAAGACTTCTAATTGGAGCGAGAAAACCTATACAGCCACGTAGATTAGTCTTACCAGTCCTCCTATCTATAGTCTCAAGTGTTGTAAAAGTCATACCAGGCTTTAAGAGCCTCTCACTGGGAATATCTGTGGGTTTTATTCTAATACCACTTTTCAAATACTCTTCAATAGCCCTCCTCGCAAGTCTAACTAGGTAAATCCCCTCTTCAAGTGTGAGCTCTGAAGGGTGTAGAGTATTTGAATTCATACAGTAACACCTCCTAGATAAATCCTTTTAGGAGAGGAATATATGTGTATTTCACTACTACCTTGGTGCTAGTTTTAATTTTAATTCTCCTAGCTTCTCTCTAGCCTTGCTCAATATCTCCTCGATCACTCTCCAGTGACTACCAACCCAGTATACTTTACCACACCTCTTACAAATCCAAAAATCACTATAAAGCCTGTAGACAGCTTCTGGTACTTTACCTCTAACGCTCTCCCTACTCACTTTTACAAGTGGAGTATTATCTTCAGGACACCTCGTCTTCTCAGGGTCAATGTAAAGCCTTATACCTGCGAGTAAAGCTATGTAAGCGAGCCTTGTAGCCATGTCGGCGTCTGGTATATAAATACTCCTCACACCACTCCTAATAGCCTTGTGGTGTAGAGCCCTATCTCTAGTCACAACATATCTATTTTCAAGCTCAGCTCTCCTAATAATCTCCCAGTCTTCAGCGTTTCTATCATATACTGTATCATAACCTAGCATTCTCAGCCATCTAGCAAGAGTGCCAAGCATATTATCAACAATAAATCTTGACTCACTATTCATAAACTCCACACTAACACAATAATCTCAACTCAAATACACTTTAGTTTTCAAAAACTAAGCTTCAATTAAACTATAAAATACAACTATAGAAATAAGAGTAAATAAAGAATATGCGTCTTCTACTTCGTATTATTTAGGAGCTAAAATAGCATAGAGGACATCGCGCTCTGTTAAAATTCCCTCTAGGACACCGTGTTCGTCAACTACTAGTACTGAGCTCACATTTCTACTCAACATTGTCTTAACAGCTACTGTTAAGTCGTCTTCGGGGTGTACTGTGGCAAGATCTCTAGACATAATTTCATCTACAGGTGTTTCTAGGATTTCTCTAATATCACCACTAATACTCCTTTCAAATATACCTGGTGGGCTGAAAAATCTCACGAGATCAACAGCTGTTATAATACCAATAACTACGCTGTCTTCTACTACTGGTAGTCTTCTAAATCCATGATAAACCATTGTCTCCGAGGCCTTCTTTAAACTACTCCCAGTGGGGATAACGACTACTGGGCGTGACATATGGTCTCTCACTTTAGCGCCAAAAGCTACTAGGCCAGCCAAGTAGCTTACAAAGTCATGTTCAGTGAGAATTCCATAAACCTCACCTCTCCTATTGAGAACGGGGAGTATTCCTGCACCATAGAGAACCATACGTGAGAGAGCTTCATTAATACCTTCATCTACATAAACATAAACAGGGTTTTTCACCATAATACTCTCAACAGGCTCATCTCGTAGTGCAGAGTATATATTGTAGCCATGTCTTTTCTCAACAATACCGTAGAGCTCGCCACCACCAAGATAATTAACAACACTCATAGCTGTAACTAAACCAGCGAACTTACCAGTCGAGAGTACTAGTAGACTCCTATGTGAAGAAGCCATCTCTTCAATAACATTACTAATAGGCGTAGTTATGTACACGTATTTTACATCACGCTTAGCTATAACTTCTAGTTCTTTTAAGTGTTTAAAAACCCTGTCGTCAAAATTAGGAGTGCCCTCTCTCATCCACCTATAATGCTCTTGTCTACGAGGACGTGTTTTAGGCATAAAACTCAAAATTGACACCAATATAATTACTCAGCACAAAGATTATTATTTCTTAGTAGTTAACAAAATACTTAAATACTAATAGGTAATGTTAATTAACAGCGTGGCTGAGAATATTGACTAAGAGAATTGACTATATTGATATTGAAAAGAAGATTAAAGAGTGTATTAAGAGTTCTAGAGTATACTATGAGGAGATATACATAACACCTGTTAGTGGTGGATTTAGAGTAGAAATCTCACCAATGCCTAGTAGTGAGATTATCATAGAAATTGCTAAGTGTATCTCAGAGAAGACTAGTGTAAACGTGAGAATTAAAGAATACCCTTATGGAAAAGTCATTATTGCGACTTATACTGGGACTAAAGAGGCTTAAACCCAGCGAGCTCGAGTAAACGCTTTGAGAGCAGCTTCACAGCTACTGTTGTCACTTTGGAGGCGTTTGCTATATTTTTAACTGGTATAGGCTTATTAGCCAAGACACTAGCTGTGTAGAGAGCTGCAGCAGCTAATACGCGCGGATTTTTACCCACTGAGAACCCTGTTTTATTAGCCTCATTGAGTAATTTAACAGCATGATCAACAACATCTCTCTCAATATTTAGTTTCGGGGCTATATAATACAGGTGATCTTCGGGTTTAGGTACACTTACACTAATACCCAGATAGCTGAGAACACGCTTATAGAGGCTTAAAGCTCTCCTCCTTTCAGACTTTACAACAGAAATTACTTCACGTAGCAACAGTGGCACTCTATGCCTCCTACACGCAACATAAACAGAGACAGCTGCTACATCTTCAGGTCTAAAACCAAACGCTATTTCTTCAATAATAGCTCTCTTAGCAATATCTCTAGCCTCAAGAATAACTAAGGGGGATAAGTTAAACTCTCGTGAAACACCTTCTACAAGATCTAGTACTCTCCGCATATATAACTCAGACATTTAAAAATCCCTTTTATAACTTCAAGAAATATCCTTAAATATTTTCTTCTAAATTGTTTTCCAGCTAGAGTTGTGTATTATAGGAGGTAACTATAATAGTTAGTTTATTAAAACTCAAAATGGCAGTGAAGAGGGCAGGGTTTGTCAGAGCTATGAAGAAGCCCTCGATCACTGAGCCGCTAGATCTATCCTCTAAAAACTCACTTTTTAACTAATGCTAGTAAAGCTCCTATGAGAAAGCCTACTGAGAGCGGGCCTACGGTGAGTATCCCTAGAGCTACGAGTAAGCCTATTAAGCGCCTAGCTAAATCTCCAAGTTCGCTCATTAATGCATGTGCTTGTTCACTTATAGACCACAGTGAGAGAAGCGCTCCTAACAGTAGGAGTATTATAAATGCGATGACATACTTAAACGCCTTAACACTAACATAGCCAAGTCCTACCCCGAGTATAAATTGTAATATTAATACTAGTAGTGGCTTACTAGAAAATAACACCTCTATAGCTTCTACAAGGCCCACTTCAGACATAAATACACCAAATAGTGTTATCAGAGAAAAGCTTAATAAACTAAGAAAGCAGAATTAAACTTCACATAGATTCTTTTTAAAAGATTCTGAAAAATTATCTACTAGTTTTAGTGTCTCAGCTGATAATATAGACTTGTTTTCTAGTAGAAGTCCAAGTACTTTTTTAACAACTCTCTTAATATTACCCTCTTTCAGGCTCTTAAAGACCTCCTCGTAGTATAGGCCTTTAACCCCATGTTCTCTAGCAACATTAACTATTATTCTTGAGACATCTTCTACAAGTCTTTGAGAAAGACCCTTTCTAACAACTTCTAAGAGCTCTTGAACCCTACTACTAATATCTTTAACAGCGCTCACCTGATCTTCACGTAATATCTCTACAAGTCTCTCAGTAAACCCCTCTACAGTGAGAAGAACTACTGACTTAGCTTCATTAAGATACTTCACGCTCATAGCGTCAGCATAGTAATCTGATTCAAGCTCTACTAGAATCGGATTCTCGGGATCTCCACTGTCAAAATAAGCTATATAAGATCTCACGTCAAGTCTCTCGCGGATTTCACGATAAAGCTCACGTACTTCTCTCGGCTCTATTAGTCTAGGTATTTCATAGCCTAGTAGTCTCTGTGCTTCACTCCACGTGTACAATTTTCCCTCAGGATCTCTTGCCATTGTCAAGTATAGCTTAAAGAGGCTTGGATCAGCGCCTATTGGGTAAGGTGGTTTTGTAATAGCTGGCTCAGGACCTTCTAGTACAAATGTAAAAGTCCAACCTCTAAATCTCTCAACTACACTATAGAGACCTATCTCTCTCGCCTTAACATCAGCTATTTCCACATAGGGGTTTGCAATAGTATCTAAAGGTTCTTCTACCAGCTTACCCCTCACGTAGTACATGTTGTGGAGAACATATCTAGTAGCAAAAACCCACCTGTCAATTAGGGGATTATAGTATAGTGTTAAATGCCACCCATCAATTCTCACAGTAACTTCTCTGGGAACTCTACCTACAAGTTCACTCTCAGAAATACCAGGTGACTTAGCATAACTCAGTGGCTTATTAAAAGGATATGCTAATACACTCACAGGCTTATCACCCTCAAAGAGAATAATTGTCCCAAAAGCGTGTAGTGCTAACGGGTAAACTTTGAAGGGAACATTAGTCCTCCACGTGTATATACATATAGACTTATTACCAATACTACTACACTTCTTCTCAATATTCCTCGTAAACACATACCAGTACCTATCTAAGACAACATTAAGCTTTCTAGTTGGTTGACCTAAAACCTCACCAATAGCTCTAATCTCCTCCTCACTCGGACTATAACCCTCACGCTCAACTCTATACACAAAGTCCTCCACTAGGAAAACCCTATTAACCAAGATAAGCCACCAGTAAAAACTACAACTATGTAAATTTAATTCTTAATTATGCTTAAAGAGAAGAGAACACCGCACTAATAATTAATTAAAGGTTTTTTTTAACTAATTCTAGAAGCGAGTATGATGAACCGGGTGAGCTGGAAGACATTGTGAAGAGGGATGGCGTCGCTGACTCTTCCCTGCACATATCAACCCTGGAAGCTATTAGTGACTAGACGTGTTTTAACACTACTGCGTCTTTTAAAAACTCCTTATATTAAAGTGAGAATTGAGTTTAATAGTAGAAAAATACCTGTATTAGTGCCACTAGATCATTTAGAGCCCGCTCTTCTAAATCTTAAACACGTGTTTATAGACTGCGATTATTTTCAAGTAGATTACGCCATACCCGAACCTAGTAGTACTGTTATTGATTGTGGCGGCTTTCTCGGCTTCTACACTATAGCTATCTCACAGTTTCTCGGTGAGCGAGGGACTATACATGTATTTGAGCCAAACCCACATGTATTACCAGTTTTAGCGAGAAATGTAGAAATGGGAGTTAATAGTAGAGCTTATATTTATCCACGAGCTCTCTGCTCACATAGCGGCCAAGTAAAACTCTATATTGGCGAAAACCCCGCTGTCACTTCTACGATCAGAGATCACGTTGAGGAGTTCACAAATATTAGGAGTATTATCAGCGTGAAGTGCATTAAGCTAAGTACGGCATTGAAATATATAGGGAGTATAAGTACTATTAAATTAGATGTTGAAGGTGCAGAATTAGAGCTACTAAGAGAAGCTGGCAACGAGCTGAGAAGAGCTGAGAGCTTAGTAGTTGAAGTTCACAGAGATCTCGTAGATACTAGTGAAGTTGAGAAACTACTTGGAGACCTGGGCTTCGGGTTTTTCGTGATCTACACGTCTAGTGAAATGCCTTACCAGGTAATACTCTACGCTAAGAAAATTAGTTGAAAAATTGAAAAGAAATCGAAACACAGAACCTATGGTTAGTGTTTTAAATGATAGATCTCTATTTACTCTATTTATGAATCTTACTAGAGCCATGAGTGCCACATAAGAATTTAAAACTAGCCGTTCATGAATCTTTCGCGTTAATAGCCTAATAAAAACCTCCTTATCACTAATTTTCTTAACATTGAATAAGCTGTTAATAGCCTCCTCGAGATCACTGTAAACACCTTTTACAATAGCTCTAAATTTTGAAAACCAATACACAGCACTATTTCACTATTACTGCACACTCGGATCACTGTTTAAAACATCTAAATATCTCTTCGAGTAAATAGTCATATATAAATGAATATTTCAGTTTAAAAAGATATTCATAATTACACTTGATCCTAGATCCTGTGAGAGGCACGGCCATTATCAGGAATCTTAAAAGGCTAACTATCATGCTCACTTAACAAGACTATTAACTCAAACACTGATAACCACGTTACGAGGTGTATGATATGAGGCGTGGGGATTTAGAATTAATGATCGAAGAGTGGGCTAGGAGATTTTACTCTAAGAGGCTCTTCTCAGTAAGAGATCTCTTCGGAGTAGATAAGGCTATTATTGGAATGATACACATGCTCCCACTTCCAGGAGCACCAGCATATGAGGGCTGGCCTATAGACACTATTATTGAGCGTGCTGTAAAAGAGGCTAAGATATACGAAGAGAACGAGGTTAATGGTGTAATAGTTGAGAACATGTGGGATCTACCGTATTATAGTGGAGGATCTAGAATACCCCCTGAGGAAATAGCAACACACGCTGTAGTTGCACGTGAAGTTGTTAAAAGCGTTAGTATACCAGTGGGCATAACAGTAATACACAATGGTGGTAGAGCGGCATTAGGCATAGCTAAGGCGAGTGGAGCCAAATTTATAAGAGTGTGTCTCTACACTGGCGCAGCTGTGTGGGACACCGGCGAATTCGACCACGGTGTTGCAGCAGATCTCTTTAGGCTGAGAAAACACCTCTATGCTGAGGACATAAAGTTCTTTGTTGATATTGTTAAGAAACACAGTGTTATGTTTCCTGGTATAGACATTGTAACACACACTAAGTGGAGTGACTTTTACCTTGCAGACGCTATTATAGTTACTGGTAAAATGACTGGTGAGCCTCCTTCACTAGAAGACGTGAAGTTAGTAAAAGAAATTGTGGGAGATACACCTGTTCTAATTGGTAGTGGATTAGCGCCTGAAAATGCTGAGAAATTTCTAAGATATGCTGATGGAGCAATTGTGGGCACGTATTTCAAAATTAATGGTGTAGCACAGAACCCAGTAGATCCCGGGAGAGTACATAAATTAATGTCTATAGTTAAGAGGTTGAGAAGTAGTTGAGTAAGGAGTACTGTGTTCTTATATATGGAGATCTCCTCTTAGACGTGCTCTTCTACTTAGAGGAGAGTGTGAGTATAGATCGGAAAGCTCATGTAGTTAAAAGCGTAGTTGTGTCTTCTGGTGGTGCTGCGGGAAATATTGCTGTAACGCTATCTAGGCTTAAAGTACCTGTGTTTGTGCTTTCAACTATAGGTATAGACCCGATAGGAGAGTACCTACTAAGTAGACTAGTAAGTGAAGGTGTACAAGTAGATTACGTTAAGAAGATTAAAGAAACTTACACTGGAATCACAGTTGGCTTTATTGAACCTAATGGTCATAGAACGCTATTCACGTACAAAGGAGCCTCAGGAAAAAACATTATTAGAGCTAAGGAGCTCTCTTCTCTCTTAGATAGAATAACGTGTGTTCAGTTAGTGTTTATTTCTGGTTACACTGTTCACAACGAGGATCGTGGTGAGAGCATAATAGCTGTTGCTTCAGAGGCTTCAAAACGCGGTGTGCTTGTAGCCATTGATCTTGGTGGGTTTACACGAGAGCATAATAAAGTACTCTCAGAGCTGAGAGGAAAAGTAGATTACTTATTTCTAAATGAAGAGGAGCTACTTGAGATCACTGGGTCTAGGAGTGTTAATGATGGCTTAGAGGTCTTATATGAGACTATTACACCACGTGTTATCTTCTTAAAACAAGGTGAGAGAGGTTGTTTAATTCGAGAGAGAAATACTATTGTAGTTATACCAGCATATAGAGTTCACGTAGTAGATACAACTGGTTGTGGTGATGTTTTTAACGCTGGAGTTCTCTATGGAATATTGAAAGGTTATAGTATAAGTAACGCAGCAAAGCTAGGTTCACTATTAGCGGCTTACAAGGCTACTGGTTATGGTGCTCAGTACTTGCCAAGAAGTTTTGATGAGTTAATAAATTTTGGCGCGATTCTAGATAGTAGTGGGAACTTTTAGTTTAAGAACTTGTTTTTACCGGTCTAACTCCTCCCATTAATAGCCCTATATCTCTAGGTGTAAACTCCTCTGTTTTACCAATAGCGAGGAATTCACCTTCATACATTACTGCTATTCTATCACTTAACTGTAATACCTCCTCTAGATCAGCTGAAACTAAGAGAACAGCTTTACCCTCATCTCGTGTCTTAGCTAGTAGTTCTCTAATATACATAGTTGAGGCTATATCAAGCCCCTTAGTTGGGTGTACAGCTACTATTAGTTTAGACTCCTTACTAAGCTCTCTTCCAGCAATTAATCTTTGCCTATTACCACCGCTAAGGCTCCTCACGGGTGCTTCAAGTCCTGGCGTAATAACGTTGAACACGCTAATGATCTTCTTGGCAAATTCTCTCACACTACTCCAAGCGATTCTACCTCTCTTAATAAAGAGGGATTCCCACTGTCTACTAATAAGAGAATTTTCTATAACAGTGAAATTCACGACTAGGCCATATCTCTCACGATCTCCAGGAATATGTGATCCGCCTGCCTTATAAAAACTCAGAGAACTAGTTCCACTTATTACTACACCATTAACTTCTATAACCCCTTTTTCTTGCTTTCTAAGACCAGTTATAGCCTCAATAAGTTCGTCTTGGCCATTACCTTCAACACCCACAATACCGAAGATCTCTCCAGGATAAACTTCAAAAGAAACCCCTTTTACAGCATATACGCCGAGATCATTCCTAACCCAGAGATCTCTAACTCTCAGCACCGGATTAGCGTATTCTATAGGGGTCTTTCTCCTGAACACTACATCTAGTTTAATTTCTTTACCCACCATTAAAACTGCGAGCTCTTCAGGTGTTGCTATACTTGCATCTAGTTCTCCAACTACAATACCTTTTCTCAGAACAACTATTCTATCAGCCACGCTTAAGGCCTCCTTGATCTTGTGAGTAATAAATACAACACTATTACCTTGCTCCTTGAACCTCTTTATGAATTTAAAGAGCTCTTCAACTTCTAGTGGAGTGAGAAATGATGTGGGCTCGTCTAGTATTAGTACTCTAGCTCTCTTATAGAGAGCCTTTAATATTTCAATTCTCTGCCTTAATCCTAGAGGTAGCTTTTCAACTGGAATATCGAGAGGGACTTTCAATCCGAGATTTTCCATTAGCTCTACAATATTCTTCTTAGTCTCACTTAATCTGAGAGGTTCTATTAGGCTCAATACTCCTCCACGGTGTTTTTGCATACTCCACGCGTACTCATAACCTAGGATAATATTCTCTAGTGCTGTAAAATTTGGGACTAATGTAAAGATCTGGTGTACCATTGCTATACCTCGACTTAGAGCATCTCTAGGAGAATTAAACTTCACGAATACACCATCAACTAGTATTTTTCCACGTGTCGGCTTTATAAAGCCAGAGAGTATTTTCATGAGAGTAGTCTTACCAGCACCATTCTCTCCAAGTAATCCGACTACTTCACCACTATGTATTGTAAAATCTACTCCTCTAAGGGCAATTGTCCCATCTGGATATACTTTGTGAATATTAAGCATTTTTACAACTTCACGTCTAATAACACAACACCTCTACAGGAAACAGAAAATATATGTATTTAAAATATTTTTACCGCAACACTCATTACCTAAAACAAGTACACTTAGCTATGGGAGATTACATGGCTATTTTAATGTTAAAGAGAACTCTGAGCAGAACTGCTGAGACTATTTTCGCACTACTAGTTGGACTAGCTCTTTCTGCAATAATAATAGTAATACACGGCTACAATGTAATTGACACATACTACTGGCTATTTTATGGCGGCTTTATTTACTATAATGCCATATTAGACGCACTTGCATTTGCAACACCACTCATGTTGACAGGTACAGCTTTCGCCGTAGCTTCTCAAGCCGGGCTTTTCAATATAGGTGTTGAGGGGCAAACCTATATGGGAGCTATAGGCGCTATTTTCGCCGGCGCTCTACTAGTAACTAGAATAGAGACTCTAAGGCCACTAGCACTACCCCTAGCACTACTCTTCTCAATGCTACTCGGAGCACTCTGGGCTTTAGGTCCAGCTGTACTTAAAGTCTATTTTGGCGTTCACGAAGTGATATCGAGTATAATGTTTAACTGGATGTCATTTTATATATCAATGTATCTCGTGTCTACAGGGCCACTAGTGGATCCAAATAGGCCTGAAAAATCTCTTACTGTTATTAAAGAAGCTAGATTTAGCGTGATTTACAGTATCCTTACAACATCTATTTACCTCGCGACCATAGTATTATTATTGATATATTTCCTCCTATGGCACACTAAGCTCGGGTTTGAAATAAGAATTTGTGGTGTAAATCCCGATGCTGCTAGATATGCTGGTATAAATGTAAAGAAAACAGGGCTTCTTGCATTTGTGATCTCTGGTATACTAGCTGGACTTGCAGGTGGCTTAATAGTTACTGGTAGACCGCCTAAGTGGGCTATACATGGCACACTGGGAGATGTTGTAAACATAGGTTTTGACGGTATTGGTGTTGCACTAATAGGGTCAAATCACCCATTAGCAATAATTTTCAGTAGTATACTCATTGGTGGTTTAAGAAATGGGAGTAGGCTTCTAGAGCCCTATGTTAAAATGTCATCAGAACTCAGTAGAGCTATTATGGGACTAATAATACTAGTTATCGCACTACCAGAGCTCTACAGGTATATCTCAAAGTATTTAAGAGGTAGATTAGTGTGAAAACCCTTTACAAGTACACGTTATCTCTACTCTGCTACGTCATAGTATTAATACTACTCAGATTTATAGGTATAGATCCTGTAAAACTCACACACTCAGCACTACTCTCCATGACGCCACTAGCACTTGCAGCTCTTGGAGAAGTTGTAAATGAGAAAGCTGGGCTAGTTAATATTGGACTTGACGGTATAATGCTCATGACTGCTGCTATTGGAGTTTGGGGTGCAGAGGCTAGTGGTAGTGGATATGTGGGATTACTAGTAGGGCTATTAATCGGAGGCATAGTTGGATTAGTACTTGGAGTTATGGGTACTTATGGTAAAGCTATACAAATTATTGCCGGCATAGGAGTAAATATTTTCGCGTATGGATTTACCCCCTACTTCATAATGGCTATGTGGAAGTTCCCAGGTATTAGAATTCCACCTAAAGAAGTTCTTGCAAAGCCGAGAACACTTGTTTTTAACGGCGTGTATTTTGATATTAGTGAAATAACAATACTAGCTGTACTCTTAGCAGTAATCTTTTACTACATTTTACACAAAACACCTCTAGGGTTAAGAATAAAAGCATGTGGTGAAATGCCTGAGGCTGCTGATGTAGCTGGTATCAGCGTATTCAGGATCAGGATAGTGCTGTCTACACTTGGAGGTGCTTTGGCGGGTTTAGGCGGAGCTTTTATGTCACTTGTGTGGTTTGGAGGTGTAGTTAAAGAAATATCTGCTGGTAGAGGATTCCTAGCGTTAGGCTGTGTTGTTGCCAGCGGACTAGAACCACTACCCGCATTAGGATTTGCATTCTTATTTGGTTTTGCAGAAGCCTTAGCATATTCAATAGCTATAACACCTGGTGTTAAAGAAGTAATACCATATCATTTTGTCTACTTACTACCATATATAACAGTACTAGTAGTCGTCACGTTATTCATGAGGGGTAAGAGGTTTCCTCGATCATTAGGATCGCCATATATAAAAGAGTAGATTCGCTAATTTAGTACTTTTTTAAACTCTACCTCTGTAGTATAATATTGAAGGTGTACTATATGTCGCCTCTAACACGTAAAACCCTAGCCGTTATTATAGCCGTTATAGTGATCATCGCTATAGCTGCTGTGGTCGCTACACTAACAAGACCTCCACCGGCAGTAACACCATCTCCTACAACTCCT
>CAZMCE010000033.1:0-4031 GCA_964564855.1 uncultured Thermosphaera sp.
GAGTTCTTAGGCCTTGTATTTAGGCTTTTCTCAGGCTATATTGCAACAGTTTTTCACGCGCCAGGTGTGTTGTGGAGCTCAACACTACTAGGCTACATGCTGACGTCTATTAGTATACCAATGATAGCTTTTGCACCTACGTGGCACAGTGTGGTGGTACTCTACGGTGTTGAGAGACTTGGTAAGGGTTTGAGAGCACCTAGTAGAGATGTTATATTAGCAGAGGTCTCTGAGAGTATTGGTGTTGGTAAGGGTTTTGGGGTACACGAGCTACTAGATCAGTTGGGAGCATTTACGGGACCAGTACTTGTCAGTGTACTCTTAGCATTTTACAACTATAGAGTAGCGTATTTTACACTTATAATTCCAGGCTTAATATCAGTACTACTAGTTATCACAGCGTGGAGACTTTACCCAGCTCTCAAATCTATTCCTCCTATCACTAGGAGACCTCAACTAGTATTTAGAGGTTATACCCGCCTATTCTGGGTTTATGTTGCTGCAACTAGTATTTTAGCACTTGGATTTATGCACTGGTCAATAGCATCATACTACCTGAGAATACGTGGTGTTGTGAGTGATGTAGAGATTGGGTTAATTTATGCTTTAGCAATGCTAGTTGATGCTGTAGTAGCTGTACCACTAGGTGTTCTCTTTGATAGAGTTAAACTTAAAATACTAATTACAATCCCACTCCTAGTACCAGTATTCATAGTTCTAGTAGCATATACTCCACGTGAACTAGTATATTTCTCAGCTATACCTTGGGGTATTGTAATGTGCTCCGAGGAGAGTATTATGAGAGCTTCAATAGCACTACTTGTAGAGCCTTCTAAGAGGCCACTAGCATATGGTGTATTTGGACTACTATTTGGACTCACGTGGGCACTTGGAGGCTACATATATACAACTCTACTCGGAAAACCCCTATACATGCTACTCTACGCTCTTATAACATCATTAATCTCACTATACCTCTACATCATACTCGCAAAGAGGAGTAATGTAAAGTGATTTTAAGATTCTCAGAGAGAGTATTTTAGTGAGTGATGAAGCGCGCTTTTCTGAGTGTTGATGAGGGCCAGGAATGCTGAACACTACATAGAAAAATATAGGTATATATTGGAATATATAGAGTATTTAGGGATTGTATATAGGTATTTATTTAAGTAGTTATTACAGGGCTTTGTGGAGTATTTGCTTATACTTGGCTTAGCTCTTGCAGCACTCTACGCGTGGGGTATTGGAGCAAACGACATGGCTAATATCATAGCAACACCAATTGGTGGAGGTGCTATTAGGAGAAAACACGCAATACTACTCTACGTTACATTCCTAGTTCTAGGAGCACTAATACAAGGACACATGGTTATGAAGACTCTTGGTAAAGGTGTTGTGAGAGAACTAGATCTCGTAGGTGCTGTTGCAGCCTCACTAGCTGCTATAACCTGGGTTTATGTAGCTTCACTACTGGGATTACCGATCTCGACATCTCTGAGTGCTACTTCGGGAGTTATTGGTGTTGGATTAGCATATGTAGTTAAGAGTGGTGATTGGAGTCACCTTAACCTAGGCGTAATAAGTAAAATTATAGTGAGCTGGGTGGCTTCACCAGTACTCTCAATGTTTACTGCTATGTTAGTATACGTGTTTTTAAATAGGCTTTTTAGTACGAGGAGACAGCGTGTTGTAGAGGTCTTAACAGCTCTGGCTGTTGCGTGGGATGGTTATAGTTTTGGTGCTAATGACGTAGCTAATGCTACAGGCGTGTATGTGGCTGTTGTTGGTGGTACAGCTCTAGCCCACTATACTCTAGGTCTCGGTATTAGTGAGTCTCTCTTCTTAGCTCTCTATGGTGCTATATTCATAGCTCTCGGTGGAGTTGTTATGGGGTGGAGAGTTGTAGATACTGTAGGCTATAAAATAACCAGGTTAGATCCAGTTGGCGGTCTCACAGAGGCCTTGTCGAGTGCACTAGTTGCGTGGCTTTTTACTACAATACCATATATGGTGTTTGGATATGGAATACCTATTTCGACAACATATGCTAGTGTAGCAGCTGTCTTCGGTATTGGTGTGGTTAAGAGTAGGAGTCTAAGGCGTGGGCTAAATATAAAGTTAACAATATTAATAGTGCTCTCATGGATATTAACACTACCAGTAGCAGCTATATTAGGAACATTGTATTACTTCACACTATACTATGTTACGGGGTGAAATTGCAGTGTCTACGTGGTTTTGGATTTCAAGAGCTAGAGAGAAAGAGACTCTGACACTATACCTTGAACACGCTAAGTTAGTTCTAGGGGTTTTAGAACACGCTCATAGAGCTCTACAAGCATATATGAGTAGTGATAAACAAGCACTTGAAGCTGAGTGGAGAGAGGTTTTTAGATTAGAGAGAGAAGCTGATAATGTTAAGAGGAGTATTATAATGGATCTAGCCTCAGGACTCTTACACCCTGTAGATAGAGAAGAGCTTATTAGACTCATACTTGTTAGTGATGATGTTGCTTCAAGAGCTAAGGCGTGGACTAGGCGTTTAGAGCTCGCAGTATACGATGCTATTCCCCGTAGTGTACTGGAACTACTAGTTAAAATGAGTAGTAGTGTATTAGAGGCGTATAAACTCGTAGTTGAAGCTACTAGTAAACTAGCTAGTGGAGATAAGAAAGGTGTGCTAGAGCTCTGTAATAGAATAGAGTCTTATGAGGAAGAGGTAGATGATTTGAGAGTAAGTGCTCTTAATGAGGTTTACAAATACTGTGATACAGCTAAGACATCTATGTGTATACTTGCAAAAGAAATAGTAGATCTAGTTGAAGAGGCCTCTGATAAGTGTGAAGATGTAGCAGATGTATTGAGAAGTGTAACTCTACTAAGAGTATAGTACTCCCTGAGATCTCTTCACGGCTGTTTAATTCTAGCTAAGTACTTCTCTAACATACTTATTACCTCTTTAACTCTCTCCTTTTCTAAACTAATAATACACTGCTCTACGAGCTCTCTCCTATACTTCTTATACTCCTCCTGAGAAATACTGCCCTTAGCTAGTAGCGAGTCTACTATACTCACACACTCTTGTTCTAAGCCTCTATGAGAGGCAATTACAGCTAAAATATAGGGGTATTTCTCGTCAACAGGTCTCACTTCAACAAGCTTATCTATTTCAGCTTTAACAATGACATCTCTAACTCTCTCTAACTCCTTATCCTCGAAGAAGAAGCAGTTGAAATTTCTAAATGCCTTAATCATTCTCTCTACGAGTAAAATTAACTCACTCACTTCTCATCACCGAGATAAGTAGCTTTAACAGGTACTCTCACCGTGTCTAAAATTACTCTAACAAGCCAGGCGTATATAGGATTACCCTTACTATATCTCACAACTCCACTAGAATACTTAGCCCTGTAGAGGAGCTCTCCTTTAAAACTATATACACTCACATAGCCCTTAACTTCTCCTTTAAAGTTCTTGAGTAAGTGTACATGAGCAATAAGGTCCCCCTGATCAACCTGGATCTTCACAAGCCTAGCACTCCCCAATTTATAAA
This sequence comes from uncultured Thermosphaera sp., assembly GCA_964564855.1. Taxonomy (GTDB): domain Archaea; phylum Thermoproteota; class Thermoprotei_A; order Sulfolobales; family Desulfurococcaceae; genus UBA285. The sequence continues at coordinate 3,554 of CAZMCE010000033.1, forward strand.
TTGGAATCGTGGAAGTCTCACTTAAAAGACACTTAGTATAGGGTACAAGACCTTCTCTCTTCTTAAAAACAAAAATAGTACTAATTAACACGTGTTTTCCACTCCTACTCTTCGAAGATTCTACTCTAAAATCTCCAACTGTAAACTTCAAGTTAACAATCCCTTATTTAGAGCTCTTAATGACAAGTATTCTCTCACTCTTTAAATTCACAGATATCTTCTCAGCATCTACCACGAGTGCTATTTCGTCATAAACAATTTGACTACTCAATCTCACAGTACACTCTTCAATAACAATATGTTTTATTCTATCATAAACACTGCTCTCTACTAGTTTACCCTCATTACTATAAACATAGACAACTACCCTGTAGTATTCTGGTCTCGGTGTAATGTAGAGTAATGCTTTCACAATAAACACCTACATTGTCAACTTATATTTCTCTATATCTTCACTACTCACTAATTCTTCAAATTT
>CAZMCE010000033.1:4131-14004 GCA_964564855.1 uncultured Thermosphaera sp.
TATATCTTCACTACTCACTAATTCTTCAAATTTAACTTCAAATTTCTCTTCAATTCCAAGAACACTCTTTACAGCATTGAGTAGTATTGGTGGTAACTTAGCTTCTAAATCACCACTATACTTCTCTCTCTTAACATAAACTCTAAAAATAACTTCAAGCGGGAAGTCCTCTTTGAGCACATTATACTCCTCGCTGACTACAATATTCTTATCTACTTTTTTACCAATGTAAAAGACCTGGGTTAATCTCGGTTCTTCACCTCCAGGATATATTAATGATCTTGGAAGTGGAGTCACGTCGAGAACATCTACCCACATATCTTCGCGGAATAACCCAGTGCTCTTCACATGATCAGCTAAGTACTCCTCAATCTCACTCACTACTTTACGCTTATACTCAACATTAACTGCTAGCTTAAGAGTGATTCTGACTAGATCTGGACTTCTAGTTGAAATTATAATATCTCTACCTACACGCCTAAACTCTGGTTTTCTCTCAACTAGTAGTCTACGACAAAGCCTTCCCACCTCTCCTGAGTCCTCGTAGAGTGCTTTACGCATCATTACACTGTAGAGTAAAGTGTCTGTTAATTCCAAGTATCCGCGTGGATCTCCTTTTAAAATACCTAGTACACGCCTAGTTAATCCGAGTTCTTCATCTAGCTCATCTAGTATCTTGTATAGTATTTTGTCAAAAGACCTACAGACACTGTGGTAATATACGTGCTCGTACATACTAGCCTTAGCGTGCATGTATTGTCTAAATCCTCCAAGTGCTATTCTATCTAGTACTAAAGCTACTTTACTACCACTAATTAGGGGGTATGTGTTTTTATAGAGGCGCTCATAAGACACATAGCCATATTCTGGTGTACCAGCATAGTAGCTGTCTCTTCTCAGAAAATCTAAGACGTCAGTGGGGTATGGGCCATCTTTCACAATCCATCTAAATAATCTAAATATACCTCTCGGTTCCTCGAGATTTAGTAGAGCATATACAGCATCTTTAAGTCCTGGTAGAGTCTTATCTGCTTTCTCAATGAGATCTCCTAGTAGCTGGTTAACTAGTTTAACACCTATTCTCTCGTGATTAGCTACTTCAGGTGGTAGACTTCTCTTCCACAATATAGTGTGTTCAAAAGCATGACTAAACGCTGCGTGTCCAACATCGTGTAACAAGCCTACGAGACGGGTTGCTTCTATTAATGTTGCTGGCTCATAGTCTTCGAGTACGTGTTTCCCATACATAGAGATAACTTTGAACACTAAGTCCTCTGCTACTAGTCCACTCAAGTGTAGTACTCCTAAACTATGCTGAAACCTTGTGTGAACAGCTCCTGGATATACGAGGTGAGCTGTTTGAAGCTGCAATATATATCTAAGTCTCTGTAAGAGTAGAGTATTTATAATAGGCTCTTCAACTTCAACATTAAAGTATACATAGCCATATAGTGGGTCACTAATCATCTTCCAGTTAAAGTCTATGCGAATATCACTTACACGCAGCAGAAACACCTCTCTCCACAATAATTAAAATATTAAGTTACTAGGATAAATGTAGAAAAAGAGTTTTAGTTTAAAAAGCGCTCTATATTCCCGCTACTACTTCTTCGCTACCCAGCCTTCTTCTACTCTCTCAGCTAAGCCCTCTTTTCTCAAATCGTGAAGTCTTGCTCTCACAGTATTATAGTTTATTCCCGTTAACTTGGCTATTTCCTTAGGCATTAGGGGTTTAGATTGCTGTCTTAGAAACTCGAGTAGTTTCTCTTTTACTGTCTTAGCCTCGCTCATATTTGATCCCAGTATTAAGATCGTGTAGTAAGGGGTTTATAAAGATATCTCAGCAAACTCTAACCAGGTTTAAAAAGGGCCTAAGCATAGATTTTTAAGCTACTGAGTACTACTGGTGAGAGAGATGGAGGCTGTAATTACACATGGAGATATAGACGGTGTAGCGGCTACTGGTCTCTACTTGTATTTGAGAAATAATCCTGAGAGCGTAGTGTATTTTACTGAACCCTATAAGCTTCATAGCGCACTAAGTCAGCCTATTCTCTCAGAGTGTGAGAGAGTTGTAATAACAGATCTAGGCGTAAACCCCAGTATATATGATGAACTACTAAAGAATCTTAGACTTCTATGTAGACGTGGAGCTAGTGTTCTGTGGTATGATCACCACGTGTGGGAAGAGAACTGGGTTAGAGATATTAGAGATCTTGGCGTAGAGTTGTACATTGACACGTCAACATGTGCTACTGGCGTAGTGGCTAAATACACTCAGCCTCTGAGACAATACTTAGACTATGAGTTTATAGATAAGTTAACTAGAGGTGTGTGTGCAGGAGACCTCTGGAAATTCGACTACTGGCTAGCCCCATACTACATTAGACTTATAAGGCGTAAAGACAAGGATTCCTGGAAGAAGAGAGTACTAGTACATATTGCTAATGGATACTACTGGAGTGAGGAGTTTAATTCTAAAATTGAAAAACACATAGATTTAGAGTTGAGTACTTTGACGAGTAAACTCAACGTGTATATTAAGAGTATTAATGAGAAATACAGAATTGCAGTTGTTGAAGACAATGAGAATATTGATAGTAGCTTCATAGCACCCTACATTATGGGTAGATTTAACACTAACATAATAGCTGTTGTCTCTAGTAATGGTAAAGTGAGTTTTAGAGGAATGGGGGTAAATGTTAGAGATATAGCTGTGAAACTTGGAGGAGGTGGACACCTCTACGCTTCTGGCGCGAAAATTAGAATTCCCTGGTATATCCGCATACTTTCAAGACTACGTAGAGACCTATTACTCGTATATGTGGCGAGTATTATTATACGCGAGTTGAAGTCAGCATATTCTGGGTAGTAGTGCTATTTCACCATCAGTAGCCTTAAAGACTAGTGCTTTACCACACTTATAGTAAATACAGACTAGTGAGGCCACTATTGAGTCTGCTTCATGTTGTGATATCCTCCTAGGAATACTCAATTTCACTGCACTAAAGAGTTCGTGGATAGTACTACAATTACTAGACTTAATACTACTACGTGGGTGTGTTTCAATAATCTCTACACCATAGTTCTCAAAAATTTTTACAAGTCTCTGTGCTCGCACTGTTAACTCCATCATAGAGCTCCAGAGTGGTGGGAGTACTCTAAAACCAGCCCTAATCACCGCGTAGTCTACTTCTCGCAGTCCACGCCTCTTTGGAAGTGCTAGTGGAGAGTCTATGGCTACAGCAACTGGACTATACCTTACTAGTGTAGTTACTATTTCCTCATCAGAATATACTTCACTAACATGTAAAAGCTCAAATCGAAGATCACTAGTAGATTTGACAACCGCTATCCCGGTGGGCCTGTAAGGTCTCGCAGCGAGATCTACTCCACCACACACTACCATTTAACTAATACTCCCCTCTCATAACCTATTACATGCGTGTACTCCTCGATTAATCTATTTACTCTTATAATCCAATTACCTAGTTCACGTGGTGTTACAGGATACTGATCAGTGTAAAGTTCAGATATCTTCTTCATGTAACTCCTAACAATGCGTAATTGACTGAGTAGACTTGGCTTACCGAGTAGCTTTATAAAAGCTGAAAGTGTGTGTATAACTTGCTCAGCTAAGTCACCCCTAGTGCCAAGCTCGTAGACATTATCTCCACTTACAATTCTATTTCTCACTATCCACTCGTAGTCCTCATTACTCAGTTTCTGCATAAACATTCTTAACACATCTAATCTAGCTTGTTTAGCACCATAAGCCCTCATGTAGTCAATATTCACGCTCCAGAGCGATTCTTCACTAATATTGCCAGCTTCGAGTGCACTATTCAAATGCTTAGAGGTTATTGCAGCTGAGAGCATTGAGGAGCCTATACCACCACCATGAACAGGATTAACAGTGTACGCTGCATCACCTACTACAATTACATTCCTCCACACAAGTGTAGATAGAGGCCTTCTTGTTGGCACAATTCCACCACCAGCATGAATTACTCTTCCAGGAAACTTGGGTTTAATGTGCTTCTCGAAGTTTCTCCGCGGATTATTATCACCACTCCACACAACACCTAAACCGACATTAACTACTAGGCCGTTTCTCTGCTTAGGAAAAGCCCACCAATACCCTCCAGGAGCTACACGTGTATCTAGTATAATTGAAGCATAATCAGTATTAATCCAATCAATAGGTTTTTCTAGCTCAATAACTTCTCTATAAGCTAAGTTAAAATCTGTAGTATAGGGTCTCTCAGCTATAGGCCACTCTAGTGGAACTTTACTCCTAATAGCAGGTTTAGCCCCAGAGGCATCAATATAAGCTCTAGCCTCAACTTCTACAACTCCACCTCCTACCCTCCACGCTCTAATAGACTTCACACCACTCTCTACAACATTCACTTCAATAACACTATGCCTATCTAGTAGCTCTACACCTGCATCTAAAGCTTGTTTTAAAAGCCACTGTCCAAATTTTAATCTATTTACACTAACACCATCACCTGGAACAGTAATACTGTAATTTAAATTGTGAGTATATACAGTTACACCACTATACCTGTGATCTATTATACTAGGCGGTATATCTAAGTTGAGATCTTTAAAGTGATGTATTCCAATAGCATCACCACAAACCTTATTACCTATCTCACTCTTAGCCTTACTCTCAATTAACATTACTCTCCAACCCATAGATCCCAGTAGTAGTGCACTATAAAGCCCAGCTACACCAGCACCAACAATAACAACATCACTCTTCAACTTCTCCAAGAGTAAAACACCTACTTCTAAAAACTCCAAGCTAGTACTAAGTACGCGTTTTGTTTAAAAAGAACTATATCTAAATACTCTAGAAGTTTTCTCTTAAGAGGATACTTAAGGGAGTGTTTTAAGTAACATGCCTTCAACTATTATAGGCGGGTTTTCTCTGAGGATGGATATTGCTGTGTCAAGTCGAGATTCACTATTACTATAAAGTGTGATTAGCGGATCTTCTTTGTTGACTCTATATCCTACTTTCACGTGTAGTTTAACACCAGCACCCTTATCTTGTGGAGCCCCACACGCTCTTGCAATAAGCGTTATCGCTGTATTATCAATGTGTGTTACAGCCCCTTCTAGCCGTGATTTAACAGTATAAGTGTATTTCCCTAGTGGTATCTCACTCGGCTTAACATCAGGATTCCCTCCCTGAGCCTCAATAATCTGTTTAAACTTCTCGTAAGCTCTACCACTCAGAAATATCTCTCTCGCAGCTTCTTCACCAATACCCGGAGAAATCTTACCACTAAGCTCTAAGAGGAGGCCTGCGAGCATTATAGCCTTATCAATTAGGCTCTTACTACCCTTCTTCTCAATTAGTGCTGTCAACGCCTCCCACGCCTCTAGAGCAGGGCCCACAGTAGTACCTATTGGTTGCCCACCATATGTTAATGCAACTCTCATGGATATTCCCAGTAAGCCTGCTTGTCTTAGAAATATTGATGCTAATTTCTCAGCTTCACTAATAGATGTGACTTTAGCACCCTTACCAATAGGTATATCTATAACTAGTCTCTCTACGCTCATTGCTAGTTTCTTTGACAATATACTCGCAACCATTTGCTGCACAGGATCTATTGCTAGTTTTCTCTCAATATTCACAAATATCTCGTCTGCAGGGGCCATATAGAGCCTACCACCCCATACAAGTAACCCCTTAACTTTTCTCGCTATTTCAACTATCTCGCTTATACTGAGATCTACTCGCGCTAAAACCTCCATGGTGTCTGCTGTCCCCGCAGGACTTGTAATAGCTCTACTACTAGTTTTTGGTATTAGTAAGCCGGCTGAGGCAACTATGGGAACAGAGATCAGGGCTACCTTACTATTACCTGGCACACCACCTACACTGTGAATATCGTGAACAATTTCTTCAAACTTAACTACTACACCTGTCTCAACCATAGCCTTAATAAGATAAGAGAGTTCTTCATCACTTAGTGGACTATAGAGTTGACTTAGTAGAAAAGCCGCTATTTCAGCTTCACCGTAAATGCCACTAACAACATCTTTTATAAATAAGTAGAGTTCTCTCTCACTTAGTTTTTCACCACTAATTCTCTTCTTGAGAACACTAAAACTCTGAGGTAATCCGAGAACCCTAACACCAACGAGATCTCCACTACTAATCTTCAACTCTGAAACCACGTCTTTTGAGAGGAGACACTCACCAGGACTAACCATAGTTGACGAGGTCATCACGGTAGCTGGGTGGAATTTATCACCAATAGTTACTAGCACAATACTGCCTGGTGAAATACCCTGCTCACGTGCATCACTCTCACTAATAATAATTAATGGGCGATCATAGTCTACATCGACTAATTTAACTCTAAAAGCCCTCTTAACACTAGACATGTATACCACAGAGTATGGGCAAATAACTCTCTACTCTTAACAGCCTTAAATATCTTTAAAATACATAGGTCACGTTTACTTTAAAAGTTTCTTTTTAAGCTCTTCTACGCGCTTAAAGAGATCTTCTCTCTTAATCTCAGATAACTCCTCTAATGTCATATTTTCTAAAACAGCTCTTGCATACTCACGTATACCAGGATCCAGGTCTCTAAGTATGTTCTCAATAACCTCTTTTTTACTCCTCGAAGGCTTATATAGTGCCACCTCAAACCCCACTACAAGTTACTAGAAGTAGCCCTCTTTAAACTAGCCAATAGTGACTTCAACTATTCTACCACTATGTTTCTTAATAGTTTTAATTAATGACTCTTCTACTCTACTAACAATAAACTCTAACCTCTCTCTGTCTTGAGCTTCAGCATATAGTCTAATTTTTGGCTCTGTACCACTCTTACGTAGTAAAACCCATGATCTATCAGAATACTCAAATCTAAAACCATCAATAGCTAGTACTCTAACAGGTTCTCCTAGTAGGTAATTGAGCTCTTCAACTAGCTCTACATATACATGGTCACGTGTTTCTAGAGGCTCTACTAGATAGCTCCTCCTAGCCCACGGGTAATCTGGTATTTTCTCCTCTTCGAGTATTTTAACGAGAGATTTACCTCTCTCAACAATTTGCTTCACAATTAACCCAACTTGTAGTATACCATCAACCCAGGGACCCCACTTTGTATATATGAGTTTCCACGGCTCACCAGCCATAACGACATTTGAAGCTCCAAGCTCTTTTACTCTTTCATGTGTCTTACCTAGAGGATATCTCTCTATAACACCACCGTGCTCTTCTACTACATCGTCAACTACAAATCCCGTATCAATACTTACAACTATGCGGCCCTTATTCTCCTCTAGGATCTTCTTGGCGAAGAAGGCTAAGACTCTATCTTGCCTAATAAACCCTGTATTAGGGTCTAAGAAGGCTACTCTATCAGCATCACCATCATGTGCTAGTACTAGTATTGGCTCAGCTGACTTGTACAAGGGTAAAAGACTCTCTAATAGGTCTTTACGAGGCTCAGGTAGTCTAACAGGGAAAAATCCATCTGGATTACAGTTCACAGTTACTGGTATTGCTCCAAGCCTTCTAACTATGTGCGGTGTGATCTCGTAAGCTGCTCCATTAGCACAATCTACAACTATGCGTGGACTCCAGAGATTTCTCGGTTTACCTATAAATTCCAATAGGTCTTCTACATAGCTCTTTAAAATTACAGTTGAAGTCTCAAAAACACCTACATTACTCCACTCACTGGGAAAAACACTGGTCTCAACAAGTTTCTCTATAGTCTCCTCGAGACTCCTAGTAAACTCGTAACCTCCGGGATCGTAGAATTTAAAGCCATTATACTCTGGGGGGTTATGACTAGCAGTAACACTAATCCCAATAGCCCTCTGAGTCATAGCGGCATAGCCGGCGATAGGTGTTGGTGCTACACCCGCATAACACACATCAACACCACTTGAGAGTAAACCTGAGGCTAGTGATAATGCGAGTATATGTCTCGTAGTCCTAGTATCTGTTACAATATATGCTCTACGTGAAAGCCCAAGTCTACTTACAGCACTACCAATCTTAAAAGCTAAGATAGGGTTAAGCTCTAATGGATATCGTAATCTTATACCAGCTGTACCAAACAACTTCACAGACCACTACACCCTACAAAGACACAGTATTAATTTACTATTATTTGAAAATTTTCTCTAGGGGTGTTTTTGAAAGTATATGTGGGAACTTCTGGCTGGCTTTACGACTGGAATGAGGGTGCTAGTTTAGATTGGTATGTAGAAGAGAGTGGTTTAAATGCTGTAGAACTAAACGCCAGTTTTTACAGGTTTCCATTTAGAAATCAAGTAGTGAGCTGGTCTCATAAGGGGCGTTCTTTAAGGTGGAGTATTAAAGTTCACAGGTCTATTACACACACGAGGAAGATGAGTGAGAAAGCTCTTGAAATATGGGTTAAATTCCACGACTTATTTAAGGTCATGGATAACGTGGTAGACTTCTACTTGTTTCAGCTTCCACCAAATTTCTCGTGTAAAAAAGAAAATCTTGAGAGAATAGAGTTATTTAACTCCACGACTAGACTTAACACTAGGCTCGCAGTGGAGTTTAGACACACTTCGTGTTTTAATATTAATGTTGTTAATTGGGCTGAGAAAATAGGTGTTGTAGTAGTCTCAGTAGACGCTCCTATAGCGAGGTGGATTAGTACTTCAAGCGGCATAGTATACCTTAGAATGCATGGTAGAGATGTCTGGTATGGGTATGAGTATAGTGAGAGAGAACTAGAAGAAGTAGCACGTGAAATTATCAAGTTAAAACCTGAAAAAATATATGTGTTTTTCAATAATAACCACTGGATGCTGGGAAACGCTAGATTTATGAAGAGAGTTCTCGAGGAACTCTCTAGCTGAGAGGAGTTATTGTGAAATTAGAGCTCTACGAGATATACAGAGACATATACACTGAGCCAACACGTGAGGCTTACGAACTAGCTCTTGAATACGGCTACTTACCCTACATAGTTCAGAGGTATATTGATATTTTAGGGTATAAGGGAGCACTAGAACTAATTAGAGCTTTCGAGAAACCAGTAAAACCTGTTATTAGAACAAATACTCTACTAGTTACTAGCTTAGAGCTTAGAAATAGGCTTCAACAATTAGGATTTAAACTCGAAGAAATACCATGGGCTCAGGGCTCTTTCTGGGTCATAGAAAAGCCTAAAAGCCCAACACTAGGTGCTACACACGAATACTTAAAAGGCTATTACTATGTTCACAGAGATGCTAGTAGTTTAATCCCAGTACTCCTACTATTATACGAGTATAGTGGTGATATTTTAGATGCTTGTGCAGCTCCTGGAGGTAAAGCCACCTATGCTGCACAGATCTTAAAGCAGAGAGGTAGTGGAGTTGTATATGCTAATGACCTAGTCCTCTACAGGCTTAGAGCACTAGTAGGACATATTATGAGAATGAACCTAGATAATATCGTAGTCACGTGGAGCGATGCTAGAGCTCTCACTAGTAAGTTAAAGAGGAGGTTTAGTAGAATTCTCCTTGACGCTCCCTGTAGCGGTGAGGGGAGAATTTCTATTGATCCTAGTAGGAAGCAGAGAACTAGTATACTAGATCTCGCTGTTCTAGTAAAGCGCGAAATAGAGCTACTCTCAAGTCTACTAGACCTCTTAGAGCCTGGTGGATTACTCGCCTATGTAACGTGTAGTATTGCGCCTGAAGAAAACGAGTATGTAGTTGACTACGTTATTAGAGCTAAAAAGTGTTTTGAACTAGTAGAGCCTCCACTAAAACTACTAGAATACTCAAAAGGCATAGTTGAATTTCGTAATTTAAAATTTAGTGAGGAGGTTGAGAAGTGTATTAGACTATGGCCTC
>CAZMCE010000034.1:0-13770 GCA_964564855.1 uncultured Thermosphaera sp.
TAGCCGATTCACTAACACTACTCAGAGCTTAAGGTATAGAAGAGAGCGCGCTACTAGAAGCTTCAGAAAGTTTGTGGTTTAAATCTATAATTGAGAAGGTGTGAACTTGTGTCTTCACGGAGAGACTTCTAAGCTTTCCAATTAAACTTGTAGTTAAAGACCACCTTTACTGAGAAAACCCTGCGCAAAAAGAACATTGAGCTGCAATTATCCATGGCTATTAGAAAAATTCTATGAAGACTTCGATAGAAGCGGCTATGGTGACATAGATTATCCAAGAGAAACATACTACTTTACTAATAAAACTAAATAGAATAAGCAATAAACTAGATTGTCTATAATTTCTATGAGATAACCACTGAGGATAATGGTGAGTATGAGGACTCTTATTACCTTTAGTTGAGCGATTTGAAAAATTGCAATTAAACTCTTGAACTATACCTCAAGAAGTCTGAATTACTTTAAATGCTATTGCACTATGTGTAGTATGTGTGTGCTAATAGGACTTTTTCTCTATCTAGTGTTCTCGTAGATATGAAGACTAGTGTGGCTGAGAGTACTAGTAGTACTAGTGTACATCCAGCTACTACTAAGTGATCTCTGTACACGTATGCTTGAATAGCAAGTATACTGTGAGTATATGGAACAAATAGTAGTATTTTGAGTAGTGTTGAAGGCAACCTGTAGAAGTCAACTATCCAACCTGCTACAAAGAACGCTAAGCCTAGTGTTGAAATAAGACTTGCAACGCTACTAGCGCTCTTAATACCCCTAGTTCTCGATATAAATGGTAGTGATATTGAAGTTATAGCTAGAATTGTGAGGAAAGAGATAACTGCGTGGAGGAGTATTAAGCCCGGCTCTAGAACACCTAGAATAAAGCCTCCTATAGCTGTCATTAAAACAACTACGTAAACATAGAGTCCCATGAGGTCTGATATAGCTGCTATTAAACCTACAATTGAGGCTGCCAGCACTTTTACAGTAAGAAACTCTGTGAGTCCAAGTGGTGAAGCTAAGAGCATCTCCATAGTTTTTCTCTCCCTCTCACCAATAATACCATCAATAACATATGAAGATGCTGGTGTCACGACAAAAGAAAATGAGAGTATTAAGAGCTTTGCTATAAATGGTCTCCAAATATCTTCAATTTTAGCAGGCTCACCATGTACACCTATATATACTGGAACCTTGACTTGTACAGGGTTTCTCACAGCTTCTACACTATAGGTACGTATACCAGCTCTCTCAGCTAGAGTAGAGATCTTTCGCTCCGAGAACTCCGTGGAAATAGTAGAAACAATAGACCTCACAGTGTTCTCAGCTACATCTACTTGCTCACTACTAACACCAGCACGCTTAATTACTTCAATAAATGCAACTCTATCTAGACTTGTCACATTACTGGTAAAACCTCTTGGAATAACAACTATGAGGTCTATGCCGGGATCTTTCAATGCAGCTTCGAGGTCATGGGTCTCTGAGACACCGTAGCCAGCTCTACTGAGCTCACTAAAAAGCCTTGAAGCAACATTAAGAGCTATTTCAGACTCCTCATCTATATTGACTATGCTTATAAATACTTGTCTCTGTGTTAACAGTAATACTGTGACTAGGCCTATAGCTGAGAGTGCTAATGGTGGGAGTAGTATTGTTACTAGTAGAGCTTTTCTATCACGAATAAATTCTCTAAGCTCTTTCCAGAGAAATATACCTAGCCTAGTAGTGTTCACGGCTAAGCTCACCAACAGCTTTTACAAAAACCTCCTCTAGATTAGAAGCACTATATTTCTCAATGAGCTCTCGCGGCGATCCCTCATCCACAATAACCCCCTTATATATTAGTCCAACACGCGTACACAAATATTCTATTTCAAGCATATTATGACTACTCACAATTACTGTTGCACCTGTCTCTGATGTGTATTTTTTAATAGTGTTTCTCACATTAACACTTGCGTGAACATCGAGTCCACTTGTAGGCTCATCTAGTAGTGCTACTCGAGGCTTTCTCATTAAGACTAGTGCTAGTAAAAGCCTCCTCTTCATTCCCCGACTATAAGTGCTCGCTAGATCTTTTAATCTCTCACTAAGCTGTGAGAGCTCTGCACCATACCTAATAGCATCTTCACCTAGCCCATATATCTTAGCGTAGAGCTCAAGGTGCTCATATCCTGTTAGTAAGTCATATGTATTAGCATCTTCAGGTAAGTAGCCAATATACCTCCTAGTTTTCTCAAAATCCCTGTAGGGATCGTATCCACAAACTCTTACAACACCACTACTCGGCTTTACAAGTCCAGCTAGTATTCTGAGAAGTGTTGTTTTACCTGAACCATTGGGGCCAACTAAGCCGTAGATCTCCCCCTCACTAATTCTCACTGTAACTCCTCTAAGAGCTCTCACAGAGCCGTACTCCTTATAAATGTTCTCAGCGGAGACAGTAATACCCTTCAATAGAAACACCAAGTAGAATTCTACTAGAAACGGTTATATACCGTAATACCGCGTAATAATTGAAAAAGGGTGTTTTACTACTTGTCTAGTTTAACTGTTGCTGAGAGAGTAAGGCTGTTCTTAGAGAAATATGGTGATAAGGGATTACTAGTTCTCAGAGTGGCTTTTGAGCTAGCACAAGACCCATACCTAGATCACAGGTATGGAGATTTCAGTTTTAAACACCTAGCTCTCAAATTACAGACACAGGGCTTTAAGTATAATCCAGTAAACTTACTCAGAGTACTAGAAAAACAGTATGGAATTATAGAGAAATCCTATACCTCGTCAAATCAGACGTGGTGGAGGTTTGTAGACTTCGAGGCTGTGAGGAGTGTTCTCAGTGAGTATTATGGTGTCTCATACGAGGATCCCAGATTGAAATATCTATTAATTAAGTACAGGAGTCTTGAACCTACAAGTATTCTTAACACATTGAAGAGATTAGCATCTAAAGATCTGCTCTCTACAGGTGATAAAGAGGTTTTCAGAGAATTAGTATTTAGCGTATTAGATAAGATTGTTGAAATTCTACATGAAATGGAGAAATACGAAGACGTGTTTACAGCAGAAATAGTTGTTTTAAGGGAGATTTTAAGCTTAGCTGAAGTAGTGTCAAGTAAATTAGCCTCTAGGAGAAGTAGTATGATGGGAGTTGAGGATATACTAGATGCTCGTCTCGGAGCTAGCTCACTCAAAGATACTCCCAGCTATAAGAGGAATACTAGCCCATAGACTAGTAGCTATTGGTCTAAGTCAGAGAAAAATAGCAGAATATCTTGGAGTCTCACAACCAATGGTTCATAAGCTTCTCCAAAAGCCTTCTAGTAATTACTACACTATTCTAGAGGGGCTTGGCGTCTCTAGATCACTCGTAGACTACTACACTGATCTCCTCGCGTATTTAGCTAATAAAGGTGACTACGAGAAGTACACCTACATGTCATTTATAATTCTACAACACTTAGCTCTTAGAGCTGTGTGTTCTGTTTACAGCTATAAGTTCACAGAATTCTGTTCTAGCGGTGTAATACGCGATCCCAATATAGAGTATTACAAGGGATTATTACTGAGAATTGTGAGAATTAAGGGACTTGAAAAAGTAATTCCAGAAGTAGGATCAAATTTAGCCTACGCAGCCCAGACACCTTCTAGTCTGAGTGATGTTATTGGATTAACTGGTGGTATTGTAAAGACCATTGATGGCGTAGTGTTCTATGGTGAGCCCATATATGGTGGTAGTAGACATGTTGGTAGAGTACTAGTTGAGGCATCTAGATTTAACTCTCAATTGAGATTTTGCTTTAATATTAAGTGCACAAATAAGCTGAAGAGCATTCTCGAGGAAATGGGGTATAGTGTTGAAGTTACAGGTCCACATCTTAGAGAAGAGGATTTTTGGAGTGAGCTAGTTAAAGCATTATCTAAAAAGCCCACTGTCATCTGTGATCTCGGGGGGTTAAGACTTGAGCCTGTAATGTATATTCTCACTAGAGACCCTGTAGAATTAGAAGAATTATTGAAAATAGCTATAGGTGTTGTCTAGTGAGTAGATATCCTCTAGTGTGTATAGTTGGCGGAGGCTCAGTAGGGTCTCTCTTAGCCTATTTCTTGCATAGAAGTGGTGTTCGAGAAATCCCGGTATACTACGCCTCGCGTGAGAGTGTATTAGAGGTGGAGAATCAGGGAGGAGTAGTTGTCGTCGAGAAGAAGAGTAGTGTTGAGTACTTAGTACCCGTGAAGCCTAGACACTATTCTCAACCAGTAGATCAGTGTGTATTTGTGTTAAACGCTGTTAAGGCTATTGATGTTCCACGTAGCCTTGAGCTAGTATCAAAAATAGCTTGCGAAGGCGGAGTAGTTGTTATGTTGCAGAATGGTTTTGGTAGTCTTGAGCTAGCAGAGGAGAAACTCACTGGGCTAAAAGTGGCTTGTGGTGTTGTATACTTCGCGTCTGAGCGTGTTAGTAGAGCTCGAGTTATTTACTATGGTGGTGACACTCTATTAGTAGGTTGTAGGAGAAAGCCCTGTGAGGAGCTCTTAGTACTAGCAGAGATTTTTAGGAGAGGTGGTCTGGATTTTAGAGTAGTCGATAACATTGACTATTACAGGTGGATTAAGCTCGCTTTTAACGCTGTAATAAACCCGTTAACTGCTATTACAAGATCTAGAAATGAAATAGTCCTCGAAGAAGAGGGTGTTAAGTTAGCAGAAATGATTATTAAAGAGGTCTGTGAAGCGGCGAGACTACATGGCTATAACTTAGAGTCTACACGACTACTAAAACACGTTCTCAGAGTACTCGAGAATTCCAGAGAAAACTACTCTAGTATGGTACAAGATATACTAGCTGGTAGGAGCACAGAGATAGACTACATTAATGGCTTCATCGCGAGAACTCTAGGTGAGAGAGGAGTAGTAAATACCGTGTTAACACTAATAGTAAAACTCCTAGAGAAGAGTAGAAAATACGAAGTCAAGAAGTAGGAGAAAAAAAGATTTATTCCTATTTCTCAGCTGGGGTTCAGCTCTTATGTGGGTTTATGAAAACCAAAACAGTTGTGTAGGGCTACTTTGCTGGCTTAGCAGCTCTTTCAAGCCACTTTCTTACTTCTTCAACTTCTTCGACGGGGACAACGTGTTCTTCGTAGCAGAACCACCAATCATAGCACTTAAACTTCTTTAACCTCTCCTCGGCTTCTGCTACTGTTTTTGCAGGTGGTACTATCACAGAGTCTCCTACTAACTCGTTGTTAGGCCAATTTGCTGGTAGTGCCCTCTTGAACCTGTCACTCACTTGGAGTACCTTTAAAAGTCTTAGTATTTCATCTATATTTCTACCAGCTTCTTGCGGATAATAGAGAATAGCCCTTACAGTGCTCTCAGGATCTACGATAATAACTGATCTCACGGTAAGGGTAGCTGATTGAGCATGGAGAAATCCTAGTTTCTTAGAAATCTCGCCACCAGGGTCAGCTATTATTGGGAATGGTATTTTCACGCCAAGAGTTTTCTCAATCCACTCAACCCACTTTATGTGTGAAAATGTACTATCTACACTTAAACCTAGTAATTCTACGTTAAGTTTCTTAAATTCTTCATATCTCTTAGCAAAAGCTACAAATTCAGTTGTACAAACTGGTGTAAAGTCTGCTGGGTGGCTGAATAGTACTAGCCACTTACCCTTGTAGTCGTCTGGTAGTTTTTTAATACCATAATTAGTCTCAACTACTATTTCTGGAAATTTCTCTCCAATTAGTGGTATTAATCCCGGCATTTTCTACACCTAGTTTTACTTACTTTCCAGTAGGGTTTATAAATATAACTGTTAGGAAAACTAACCAAAAATAATAATTTCTTAGGGTGAAACGCCTCTGAAGTAACCGAGATCTATAATTATTCATTATAGTACACCATTTCTAGAACTATGCGACGTGTTTTCTAAGTAAATGACTTTATCTCAAGTGTTAAATACAGAGTTTTAACTTTCACAGTTGGCTGTAATTTTCCCTAATATGTTCTTTGCGACTTTACAAAAATCACACATGGAAAAAACCTTTCCACTTGCAATCTGCTCAGCGAAGTCTTCAACGAGATTACGTAGTTCATTATTATCTAGAACAGTGCTGAGAAGTCTAGGTTTTCTTCTGCCCTGAATTACGTAGTTTAACAATGGCTGTGATATTTGCACGCTCTTAGCTGCTCTTAGCTGCGTGTATTTGTATTTCTTCACGAGATCTAGTGCTATAGCAACTCTAATAGCCACCGAGTATTTTCCAACAAACTCTTCACAATAAGCTCTCTTTAACACGGAGTACCCACCGCTAATTCGCCGAGTCAAGACCGAATTTAGAGCGCACTAATATACCAACTATAACAATGATATTGTATCCTTAATAAACTTTAAGAACAAGCTGTGTTTTACACATTAGAGATGCACGTACTATAAGAGGAGAATTTAAAAAGAAAAAGAATATTAGTGTCTTTTTGTACTTTTAGCTCTGTATGTGAGGTGTTTATAGTGCCTAAGAAGAGAGAGAGCCGTGGTCGTAGAAAGGGAGATAAGGGTTATGTTGAGAGAATTCAGTGTGATCAGTGCGGTGCAATGATACCTGCAGATAAGGCTATATGTGTGACAAGAATGTATAGTCCTGTTCCGCCAGGTCTTGCAGAGGAGTTAGAGAAAAAAGGCGCCATAATAATGAAATATCCCATTAAAAAGTGTTATTGTGTGTCATGTGCTATATTTCTTGGTATTATTAAAGTAAGGCCTGAAGAGGAGAGGAAACCGAGAGTTCCTACAGTTTAATATTAGAATTTATAATATTCTGAGATTTATTTATATGAATTTATGTAGTGTATTGAGGGTGTATAGGTTTGCGTGTTAATAAAGTAGTAATTGTAACGGCTGATCATCACCCTTATCACAAATTCTGGTTAAAGTTAGCTGATAAGTTGAGTAAAATACTAAATGTGCCATTAGAAGTTAAAATAGAAGACTACGTGTATTTAGTTGAACATGGTGATAAAGACGAGCTCGGCATGTCATGGCTGCCACAAATATTAATAGAAACAGAAGATGGTAAAGTACACTGGTTATTATCACAATTGCCACTAAATGAGAAATTAGAGCCAAGTGAGGAGAAAGCTATTAGTGAAATGACTCAAAAACTACGCAATTTAGGAGTTGAAATACCACAATTAGAGTAGATAATACTAAAAGAACACTCGTAGAAAATACTTTTAGTTACTTTTAAGAGCCTTAACAATACAATTTTTCCAGGGACAACTAAATGGTCTACGTCCCCTATGTCCCCACACCCTATGCTGTTGTCAGAGCTATGCTTAAATTAGCAAATACCAACTCTCAGGACATCGTCTACGATCTTGGGTGTGGTGATGGGAGGATACTACTAATTGCTGCTAAAGAGTTTGGTGTAAAGAGAGCTGTTGGCATAGAAAAAGACCCTGAGAGGTATAAAGTAGCTTTAACACGTGTACGTGAAGAGGGCTTAGAAAATAGAGTTGAAATTAGACTAGGAGACTTCTTTGACGAGAATATTAGTGACGCCACTGTAGTTACACTATTCCTTCTCACATCTGTAAATGAAATGCTAAAACCTAAATTTGAGCGGGAACTTAAACCAGGAACTAGAATAGTAAGTCATGAATTTAGAATTCCAGGGTGGAGACCTGAAAAAGTAATTGACGTGAGAGATGAGAATGGGCTTTCACACGTAGTCTACTTGTATATTCTAGGAAGACACTTGTAGAACCCTTCTCGCAAAAACAATATAACCTGTATGTCCAATCATTTTTGTTTTTGGCCTCACAGCATCTTTTTCAACACTATATTCTCTCAATAAGACTTCATAGACGTGTATATCTCGAAAAACCCCACTCTCTCTGAGAGCTAATACTGTCTTTTCAACCTGATTTACTGTGGGCACGTAGACTAGCAGTGGTGATGAGGGTTTTAAAGCACTACTCACAGTTCTAATAGCATTCCAGGGGTCTGGAATATCGAGGAAAAACGCGTCGAGGGAGTCCACGTCAATACTTTCTCTCACATCTCGCTTAGCGAGAATAACTCTGTGTAGTAGTCCAGCCCTCTCAAGGTTTCTGTGTGCTACTTCTAGAGCTCTCTCTGAGATGTCGTATCCGTATAATCTCCCCTCATCACATATAATTGAGGCTATTGCTATTGAGAGAGCTCCACTACCAACTCCAGCCTCGCCAACTCTACTACCACAACATATACCCGAGAGGTATATCATGAGAGCAGCGTCTTTAGGGTATATTATCTGCGTTGATCTCACCATTCCGTAGAGGTAGTCTTGGCGAAGGGGTTTTAATAAGTATGCTTGAACACCAGTACTAGTCTTAATTGGAGAACCATATGGTAAGCCTATGAGAGCCTCGTGACTAATAAACCCCTTATCAGTACCTAGAACTCTGCCTCTTTCTAACTTCACAGTAAACTTCCTCTTATCATCAATATAGACTAGTACAGTGTCACCTTCACGCGTAGTAGTGAGCATTCTACTCTACACCACTATTAGTAATATTATGAGGTGTCTATTTTGAATACAAAATAGTTGAGTAGAGAGCCTCTAGATCAGTGTTATTACATGCTAAGTCCCGGTGTCACTCATCACTCCTCAGAAATACCAGCTCTCAGCACACTGAAATAGTAGTTTTACGAGGATACTTATATAGGTTTGCCAATGCTAGAATTAGAGTGTGAGGTGTACTTGTGACCACGTTTCTAATGCCAATAAAACCAAAATTTGCTTATAGAATCTTTACTAGAGTTAAGAGATATGACTTGAGAAAGACCTGGGAGAGTAAGCCTATAGTTAAACGTGGTGACAGAGTAATTCTATATGTTAGTGGTAGAGTTAAGGCTTTCATGGGCGAGTACACTGTCGGCGAGGTTCTCTTAGGCTCTCCTGAATACATAATTAGACTTCTCTCCAGAGACCCTACAAGCGGTGTTAGTAAAGAGGACTTTGAGTATATAAGGGGATCCCCAATAGCACTCGCAATGGAGGTAGTAGACCCCCTAGTCTACGTGAAACCAGTTGAGTTGAAGTGTGTACTTAAAATTCTCCCTGATTTCAACCCTCCACTTAGATTACAGAGACTAGATGACTACGAGCCAGTACTAGTAATGCTACTAGATAAAGCGAGGACTAGTAGTAGCAAGTAGTAGCTTTCACACCTAGTTAAATAGTTTATAGTTAGCTGAGAAATACATCATCCCCTGTTAGTTTATTTTCAACTAAGAAGTACTTAGTTTAAAAAGAAACTATTCTTCTCTAAACCAGAGCTCTTTTCTCAAAAGGTCTCTAATAGCAACTCTTATAACCTCACTCCTATTCCTATATCTCCCAATCTTCACAAGCTCGTCAATTCCCTCGACGTAAAGCTCTGGTAGTTTAACAGTAATCAGCCTTAGTCTAGGTCTTGTTGTTACCTTCACGTACACCGTGACACCAATTTACAAATGCTATATGTGTTTGTTTAAAAAGAGCTAGGTTAAGAAGAGCTTTGATATTATATCTGAGATTACCCTTACCCACTGTCTCAGTGCTTCTCTAACCAACTCTTCACGTGGCAATATCTTTGTGAAAATATACGCCAAATTAATGTAGACTAGTGGTGTAAAGTGAACAGCGTAAAAACTATACTGTGTCCTACCACCAATAATCCATAATCCAATATAACCTAGTAGTGTCCCAAGGAATAGTAGTACTATGTAGCCATATGCTCTCTCACGCGTGTAGAGTAGTGGTGTAAAGAGTACTAGTAGTAGTAGGGAGAGTGACCATAGTGGGTAAAAGCCTGATGCGTAGAGAACACTCCCA
This sequence comes from uncultured Thermosphaera sp., assembly GCA_964564855.1. Taxonomy (GTDB): domain Archaea; phylum Thermoproteota; class Thermoprotei_A; order Sulfolobales; family Desulfurococcaceae; genus UBA285. The sequence continues at coordinate 9,867 of CAZMCE010000034.1, forward strand.
TCAGGATAAATGTAGAGTGGGAAGCTGTTTAAGCCTATAAACCACTCCCAGGGAGCTGAGCTCACAGGACACCCTGCTCCAACACACTTAGTACTCGCATGCCACTTCACAGCGCCAACTAGTGCGTAGTTAAACCACTGTGTAATCCCCATATAGCTCATTACTGGTACTGATACGAGTACTAGTATAGACACGTAGAGCATTATTGAAATAACAGTGTATTTTACTATCGACTTAGTAAAAACTAAAACACTCTTACTTTTACTCAAAGCTTCTTCTCTAGCTACTAGTACTAGTAGTGGTATAGTTGTAAATAGTGATGAAGCTTTAAAACACCCTCCAATAAGTGTTACTAGCAAAGCCTCTCTATACCTTCTCTGAATAGTTAAGTATAATGCTATAATTGTGAATAACGCTATGTAACCATCTAGTAGAGCTATGCTAAAAAGAGCCCTCGATATTGGGTCTACAAGTACTAGTAGTGACGCTGTGAGAGACGCTAAAACGTTCCCTGTGATCTTGTAGCTTACTAGGAACACTAAAAGTACTGTTAAAGCACCAGTCAATATAACTGGTATTCTCCAGTATACTGGATAATCGCCTATAGTATACATGAGTAATCCTACTAAGTATTTTGCTAGTGGTGGATGCTCCCAGTTAATAAAGTTATTTATATCTTGTTTATCAGGCAAAATCCAGCCTGGAATAACATCAACTACGTTGTTGCCAAGGCTCTTAATAAATAACTGAACAGAGCTCTTCTCTCCAGATACATATACCGCGCTGAGATCTCTAAACTCCGTATTAATACTTAAATTAAGCTCTCTTGCCAAGTTTAATAGCTGCTGGGTGCTAGGTCTAATTCTAAAGACTACTGTTGCATTATATATGTTAACAGGCTGTTTTGGCTCTACTTTAAAGATTTTAACTAATATTATGCGCGCAGCTGATACATACCACACTTCATCAGTTACATAGCCTCTTCCACCACGCGCTACTTCAAGCTTGTAGAGGTCAAGTGCAATACTACCATACACGTAGAGAGATACTGCAAATAGAACTGCCGATATAGCTATAAACACTACTCTCTTGTGTTTACTAGTAGTTTGCAATACACCTCACACTTCTACGCTTAGAAGCTCTCTTTATTTTTAATACTTAAATCTCACTAATTAACACTTTGTGTATAACTATGAAGACTACTGTGCTCTTCGTCGTTGCTGTACTAGTATCTGCCCTCGTATATATGCCTGGAGGTCTGCAGAGAGCTGTTTTTGGCAGAGTAGTAGTAGGACCGTTTAGATCTGAGTTTACTGAAAGCTTTTGGAGTACACATTACCCTGAGAAATGTATGGTGCCTTATTTTGACTATAAGCCTCTAATAGCTGATCATGGTCTCCCAGCACCACCACTCTACGGGTTTATTTGGGCTTTAACAAGCTACTTGAGCTGTACTATGAGCTGTTCTCATAGAGATCTCTTCACTACTATAGTGTATATTGTACAAGTAGTTTTAGTGTTGTTATTTATTACTCTCACAGCACGCTTCATCGTGAACACTGAGACTCCCACTATTGCACTAATAACTCTTATTTTCTGCGCTATGTATAGTTTAGAAACACTTTCAATACTACTCGTAGTACTCGCTGTGAGATGTGCTCTTAGAGGCGACTTCACCAGATCTCTTTTCTGTGCCGGATTAGCGTTTAGTATATCATACTTTAATATTACAGTACTCGTGCTTCTAGTTTTCTACGCTCTACGTGAAAAATGCTTTAACTATAAATGCATTGTAGGGTTTTTACTTGGATTATCACCCTATATTACACTACTAGTAGTTAAGCCTGAGTATTATAATTGGCTCTTGACTAGTATACTCAGACCTTACATGCCTCTTAGTATTTATAGGCTTATTAGTAGTTTTCTGGGTGAAGAGTTCTCTTATAGGATTAGTGTTAGTGTGTGGCTTACTCTACTAGTGGTTACTTGTGGATTAACACCTAGAAGTCTTGAGAAGCTAGGTAGACATGTTTATAGTGTACTCTTAGTTCTCTACACACTACACCCATATAGTTACCCACAAACACTACTCTTAGTTCTATTTACAGGTCTAATAGCTCAAACACTAAAACCTGAGAGGTATTATTTTATTCTCGAAGTAGTCAATGCGGCTACAATGATACTATACCTTAGAAGCACTAGTCCACTGAGTATTGAAGATCCTGCTCAACTAGCTGCACAAGTTAGAAATGCAATACTACTAGCAGACACCGCTATAACACTTACAACAATATATAAAGAAAGCGAAACATAATCTTAAAAACCACCTAGAATAAAATTACTAGTAGAGCCGGGGTCGCCTAGCCTGGTAGGGCGCCGGCCTGCTAAGCCGGTGGGGGTTTCCCCGCGCGGGTTCAAATCCCGCCCCCGGCGCTTCGAATTTTACCTCCTCGCCGTACTTCACGCGTCAAGTAGCCTCCATGAAACGTTCATATACTCTTATACAACCTAATAATATTTTCCAGCATAGTCTGTGGGCTAGTACAGCGGCCTGGACTTCTCGAAGATATCTGATGAGAGCGGGTTTAAGATCCTCGAGTACGATGCTAACAAGAATGAGAAAGCAAGGTTCCGGAAGCTCCTGTACATAAAGTTTATGAAGATCGGTAGAACCGCAGCCATCACATAGTATACTGCCTTGCATTCACGTTTAACTACTAGCTTCTTCCGACTAGGACATGTATGTTACGTTTTAACGCCATTAACGTGTACACAGGAATCTGTGTTTTGAATATAAAGCTTGTGAGCACTAGGCATGTACTCACAATACCTCCACCGCTCGAGGAGTTTAGCTTTACGCTTCTTAAGTTGGCCTCAAGACACGCACTATACTTCTTGATAGTTTAAAGCTTTAAAGTGCTTTTTATGATACTGTTTGTTGGTGCACTAACATGTCTGTAAACTTCACCGTGAGAATACCTCGTAAGCTCTACGAGAGAATGAAACGACATCCTGAAGTTAACTGGAGTGAGGTTGTAAGAAGAGCTATGGAGGAGTACTTGGAGAAGCTTGAAGGATCTGAGCCTGCTGTTCCATCTGAGAAGGTAATTGAAGAGCTACTCAAAATGGGTGTATCACCAAGTAGTCTTAGGCCCTTGAGCCCTGAGGAAGAAGAGAAGCTTTACAGGGAGTTGAGGGAGAGGACTTGGGAGAGAATAAGATCTACGATACAAGCGTGATCATAGAGCTTGCAAAGAAAAGGGTTGTACAAAGAGCTCCATATGTGTCCATTATAACTGTAATTGAATACCCACCTGCACTAGAATATGCTGAGATTGTGCTATACCCAACACGTTTAGAATATCTTATAGCAGTAAAGTGGCAGAGTGAACTAAGAGCACGGGGAATACCATTACCGGCAACAGACCTAATAATTGCTGCACAAGCAGTAAACAGAAATCTAGTGCTGGTGACAAGAGATAAGCACTTCAAAATATTGAAAGAAACAGTTGCAAGAGATCTTGAGCTAGAACCTGAGCACTATTAGCACTTATAGAGATATACATATTTAGGAGGGTTGCTTGTCTAAGCGAAAGTGAGGCTTGTAGTGGGATTGTTACCAAGGGTTCTATTTTACTGTACTAACTCCACAGTATTGGGATGTATAAGCGCTTTCTTTAACACACGGCCTTAAATGACATGAGCATTAGTCCCAAGCTTGAACATTGCAACATATAACATTGCGTCGACAACCACTTTTACTTAATTAAAAATCCGCAATGCCAAATCTGAGCATTAAAGTGTTTAGCACGCGCTTGGCAACTATGTCGCTCATAGCTATTGCAAGCCTGTACAACTACTCGCTGTGTTGAGGGCTTAGCTAGATGGGTAAGTTCTTTAGCTA